>CAZXGY010000038.1:0-8361 GCA_964640455.1 uncultured Sulfurovum sp. | reverse complement strand
AAGGAAAAAAATGAAAAACAATATAGTAAAAGTTGCTAAAAGTATAATGATTACATCGCTATTGGTAACATCACTCTGTGCTACAGAGAAATATACAAAAGCAGATAGAATCAAAGATATGCTGACTATGGCAGATGCAATGCAGAATATACAAAAAGGCATACTGTTCCGTAATGATGATAATAAGATGATTAAGTCTGGTATAAAAGATATTAGAAGGGTACTTCATACCATACAAGAGGTTGAAGCAAAAGATTTTCTTGATGAAAAACAGCTCTATGCAAATAAATTTGCCAAAAAGACAGGCATACTTCTTGAAATGTATATTCATGAGATGGAACAAGAAATGATGCAGGGCAATGGCGATGAAGTCATCCATAACTATTATTTAGCACTTAGACAATGTACCTCTTGTCATCTTAGATTAAGAAAATAAGTATAAAAATATATTATTTTACACAAAAATAAAAAATTATGATTTAATATCAATTAAATTTATTTGCTTCTTAAGTTAAATTGGTTATCATGACTTTCTAGTTAAAAAATAAAGGATCAAAACATGAGTATGGAAAGAAGAGATTTATTCAAATTAGCAAGCGTTGCCGCAGTTGCAACAGTAGTACCTTCTATGGTAGTAGCGAGTGAGACAAAAGCAGTAGCAAAAAAAGCAAGTGGTAAATCAGTTGTGATTGTTGGTGGTGGATTTGGTGGGCTTACTATGGCAAAAGCACTTCGAAAAAAAGACAAAACTCTTGATGTAACGGTTATTGAACAAAGTAACATCTTCATGGCTTGTCCTTTTAGTAACACGCTACTTGGTGGACTTGATGGTGTGACTCTAGATACTTTCGTAGGTGATTATTACCAGCCATCAGCAAAACACGGATATAACTTTGTACATGCAACAGTAACTGCTATAGATAGAAAAGCAAAAACGGTAACAACAACAAGTGGTGATATTGCATATGATATTTTAGTACTCTCTCCAGGTATTGCTTATGATTATGAGAAACAGTTTCCAAAATGGTCAAAAGATAAAATTACAAAAGTTGCACAAGCTTGTCCTGCTGCACTCATGCCAGGAAATGAGCATGTTGCACTAAAAAGACAGTTAGATAATATGGATGATGGTAATGTGATTATTGTTCCTCCTGCATCGGGTAAGTTTAGATGTCCACCTGCTCCTTACGAGCGTACAGCAATGGTTGCAAACTTTATGAAAAATGAAGGTATCAAAGGGAAAGTTATCGTTCTTGATACAAGAGGTGGTAAATTTGCCAAAGGTAAGGCATTTAAAGAGTCTTGGGCAGATTTATTCTCAGATATTATTGAGTATAAAGGTCATACAGAAGTGATAGATGTTGATCCTGATGCAAAAACAATTACTTACATTGAAAAGGAAAATGCAGATGCTGAGGGTGTAACAAAAACAGAAAAGTATGAGGTATGTAACCTTATCCCAATTAATAAATGTTCACCTGTTATTGCAATGGCAGGCCTTGAAACTAATGGTGCAGGTTTTGCTCTTATGGATGGTTATAGCTTTAAATCTAAAACAGATGCAAATATCTATGTGTGTGGTGATGCAGTGACTCACAAAATCCCACCATCAGGTCAAACAGCTATCTGGGGAGCAAACAGAGCAGCAGGGCAAATCATCGCACAACTTAATGGTAAAGTTGATGATCCTATAAAAGGTCTTCCTGCAAAAGCAGCAAACGTATGTTTCTCAATGGTAGGTGGTAAACCAGAAGAAGCGATTATGGTAACGCACACATTCTCAGCAGATCCAAGTGGTGTACTTAAAGGTAAAGGAAATGTCCCTAAGCCAAAAGATGGAAACGGTAAGTTTAGATCTAAAGGTACAGCAAAGGCTACTAGAGAGTGGTTTAATGGTGTAATGAGAGAACTGTTCTCTTAATCTAAATAGATAATCTTTATGATTATTTGCACTCATCTTTTAAAGATGGGTGTGTCACATACTTAATGTATGCTCCTTTACCCAAACTTCAAAACCTAAGTACAACTAATCAGAAATCTTTATCTATTTTATGTTTTATAGAAAAAAACTTACTTACAAATATCCCTGTAACTTAATTAGCATACTATAAAGCAATACTTCTTTCTGTGTATTTGGGGCTTTTTTAATAGCTAACTCACTCTCTAACAAATGTTCAAATATTTTGAGCAGTGAAGCAGACTTTACACGCAGGGCAAGCTGTGCTTTTTGTTCTTCTATCTGTTTGGGGAGTTTGTATCCTAGTATGGCTGCAGAGTCTACATGTCCATTGAGTTTGATGTAGGCATGGAAAAGGAAGATTTGATTGACAAAGTATTGGGTAGCACGGAGTATTGCTGCTTCATCTTCTCCAATTTCAAGTAGTTTAGTGATGGTATCAGTGATAGGCTTTTTATTGAAAAGATCTATAAGTAACTGTTCTGTAGCAAGAGGGGCTGTAGAGTAGACAAGTCTGTCTATATCTTTGCCTGTGACCTTTGTACCTAATATAGCTAGTTTATCTAGTTCATTGACACAGAGGGCTAAGTTGTTGTTGAGTATGAGCATGAGGTGCTGTAAGGCATAGTGGTCAATGTCTAGTTTTATCTGTTGTGCTTTTTGTTGAAGCAGGGCAATACCATCACGAATGTTTGGCTCAAAAAATCGTACCCATACCCCACCTTTTTTTTCTGTAAATGCAGCTTGCATATTTCTGGCATCTTTTGCAGCTCCAGCGTAGCCATAAATGAAGTAATTGTCTGGATTCTTATTGGCTAGTTCTACAAGAACATCTAGCTCTTTTTTAGGTATTTTCTTTTCATGTTTAACTACTACTAGGTTGGTTCCACCAAAAAGTGAAGTTTGAGATAGAAAGTTCTTTGCCTGTTCAAAGTTCCATTCGTCATGGTAAAGACTAAGCATAGATTCTTTAGCATCCGTATGTTTGACATAGGTATCTATGTAGTGGTCAACTAGGTAATCATTTTCACCATAGAATAATATGGCTTTTGGGAATGCTTGTTTAAGGCGTTGATCAAATTCTCTTTGGTACATTACAACTCCATCTCTTCTTTACTCAATTTCTCTACCAACTCAGTCATAATCACAGCTTGAGCAATATTCACTTCACTTATTTTGACACGTATTTTATCAAAGAGCATGACATTGTCTCCATGAAGATTGACTGTAATACCTTTGATGTCTCCTAAGAGTACAGCTTTGGCAGCTTCTCCAGCTTCTATGACTTCTGCTTCGAAGGCTTCATCTAAGTGTTGTTCTGCCCAACGTGCGAACTTACGGTCTCTGAAGTCCCATTCGGCTTTGGTCGCTTCACGTTCTAATTCACTTACTCTTGCACAAAGTGGTTCTATGTTTCGCAAGAGGTAGCTTGCCTCTTCTTCATCTTGACGTAGTTGTGTTTTGATGAGACGGTGTAAGATAAGGTCTGAGTATCTACGTATAGGTGAAGTAAAGTGAGAATAGTGGCTAAACCCTAGTCCAAAGTGTCCTACATTGTGGGCATTGTATTGTGCTTGGCGTAGAGACTTGATGACCATGGCATCGACTTCAGAGGCTAAGCCCATTTTGTCTGCTTCTTTTTGTATAGCTCTTATGAGTGAAGGGCTGTCTTTATACTCTTCTACATAAAGTCCGATGGCTGCGAGTTCCGTAAGGAGTTGTTCTATACGTGAAAGCTGTGGTGGCTCATGAATACGGAAGATGCTGTCTCCTTCTCCCGTAAAACGTTTTGCACTTGCTTGGTTGGCTAGGAGCATACACTCTTCTATGAGTGAGTGAGAAGGTGTTCCTGTTTCTATATGGGTCTCTTTGAGTAGGTGTTCTGCATCTATGCTAAGTCTTGTCTCTTCAGATCTAAAGTCAAAACCATGCATGAGTCTAGCTTTGCGTAGTCTTTTAGTAATGTCATACAGAGGAAGTAGATAGTGGAGTATCTCTTTTACTTTTCCTGTGGCTTCACTACCATTGTTGTTTATGATTTTGTCTATATCTTCATAGTTAAAACGGTGTTTAGAATGGATAATGGCTTCAAAAAACTCTTCTTTGATGGGTTTGAGTGTAGTACGGTCTAGTTCCATCTTAGCTACAAAAGCAAGCCTATCGACTTTAGGTTTAAGTGAACAGATATTTTCACTCAGCTCACGTGGGAGCATAGGGAAAGACTTATGAGGTAAGTAGGTGGTGAAACCACGTTTTTTCGCCTCTTTGTCAATGTTGGTAAAGTAGGGTACATAGTGGCTTACATCTGCGATGGCAACGTAAAGGGTATGTGCTTCCATATCAAAGTAAATAGCATCATCAAAATCTTTAGCCGTTACGGGGTCGATAGTACAGAAGTCTAAGTGTGTAAGGTCTACACGCTCTGGGTGTTCCTCTTTTGTAACGACATGCTCAACATCAAGTGCATCTGTCACACACTCAGGAGGAAAGGCATCTTCTCGCTCAAAGAGTGCGAGGGAAATTTTCTCATCAACTCTTGCATCACCTAGGTGTCCAAAGACTTCTAAGACTTGGTCATCATCTATGTCTACTTTAAGAACGGTTCCAAGTTTAAAGGCTTTTAGGTCCATACCTTCCATGACGGCATGGGTAGGCTCTCCTGTACGGATGTTGAGTACGCTAAAGTTGCCTTGTTCATCACGGTGTGTGTAAGTGATGGTAAAGAGATGAGCTTTGTCTATGACCGTAATGACTTTACCGCTCGCTCGTCCACGTCTAGCGATGATACGTTTAACCACGACTTCGTCTCCATGTTTGGCATCACCTAAATGGTCTGGCTCTACGAGGAGGTCTTTTTGTTCTTTGAACTCTGCTTCTACATAGCCTTTGCCTTGTTGACCTATATAGAGTCTACCTGCACGGTAGAGCGAATGGAGCTTCCATTGACCGTCTACTTCTTCTACGGCATTACAGTTTTGTAAAAATTGAAAAGTGTTTTTGTCTTCAAGTTCGATGTCTGAAACTAGACATCCATTGGTAAGTTGTATGGCAAAGGCATTCATAGTTGGATGCCTTCTAAAAAGGTTAGGTGAATTATTTTTATCATAAATTGATTATAGCAGATTAGTGTTTTAAAGCCTCTAATCTTTCTATAGTTTATGGTTTGTTTTTAGTGATGGGTTACTTAGCATAATTTTTTTTGTAGAGTCCATACTTTGGTATATCGGGAATCAGTTTATCTTCTAGCCATGCCTTAAAAAAGTCATCTAGGTTTTCTTTACTCACTTCTGTAGCTATGGCTTCAAAATCTGTAGAATTCGCATGTGAGTTTTTGTAACGCTTAAAATATGTTTGAAGTATGTTAAAAAACTTTGTATCACCTACTTTAATTCGTAATGCATGCATAGCTAAAGCCCCACGTGCATAAACACCCGAACTGTAAATCTGGCTCAGTGTGTGTACATCTCTTGGAGCCTCTCCCAAGGTTGCTACCAAATCATCAAATGAAATACTGTTCTCAGATTTTTCTCCTGAAATAATATTCATAAAATCTACATACTGATTGAAGATAAGATCAAAATAAGGGAAAGACATCTCTTTAAATACTGCATCAAGTTTGTAGCTTGATATGCCTTCTTTGGGTATATGGGCTAAAGCTCTTTTGAGTGGTTCAGCTTCTGTTTTACCTTTGGTTCCCATATCGATGAGTTTTATTACTTCGTCACTGCTCAATATACGTTCTTTTATTTCAAAAGCTTTAAGCATTTTAGACATATTTCCTTTGGGAAGTCGCTGTATCCCCATTAATGATTCAAATGTTCCCTTTACCCATTTTCCCATATAATCTTTACCCTGTTTATGTTCAAACCAAAGTGCAGCAGAGTAGGTAGCAAATCCTTCTTTTAACCAACTTTCTTTCCATTCATCTAATGAAACTAAATCACCAAACCACTGATGTGCAAGTTCATGTGCAAGCATTTGTTCTGACGTAGGTGTTCCAAAAAATGGTCGGGTCTGTGTCTCGTAGGCTAAAATGCTTTCCCCTTCACTTGCAACTATACCTGCAGAAGCAAAAGGATAAGCACCAAACTTCTCACTAAAAAATGCCATAATATCTGCTTGTGGAGCAAACACCTCTTTGTCTTTTAGGGCAATACCTTTATAGTAATAATTATATATAGGAGTGCCATCTTTAGCCTTTAAAACTTCACGGTCATAGTGTCCAATACTGATGAGTGTTAAGTAAGAAGCCATAGGTTCTCTTGTTCTAAACTGGTAGGTGGTGCTTGTTTTGGTATGTATACTTTTTTGTGGCATACCATTGGCAACGACATCATACGCCTTGGGTACAGTAATATGAAAAGTATAGACTGCCTTGTCTCTTGGATGGTTATTACAGGGAAACCAGTTTTTAGCAGAGTTTGGTTCTGACAATGCTCTTGCCCCTTCTTCAACGGTATGCCAACCTGCACTAACACTCTCTTCCTCTGATACCTCAGATGGCTTTCCTTCATAGTGAACAGTGAGTGTAAATGAAATATCTGTTTCAAGTAGCTTTGGTAAAACGATTAAGAGTTTGTCTTTGTTTCTTGAAAATTTTACGGGAACAGTATCTACAGTGATAGAAGTGACTTTTAAGCCATGAAAATCTAAAGAAAAAGCAGAGAGTTTTTGAGTTGTTTTAATATTTAGCGTTGCCTCACCTTTAATATGTTCAGTTTTATTGTCCCAGTGGATATCAAGGTCATAAGCTGTGACATCAATACCTCCATTGCCTTCTAAAGTAAAGATACTGTCATTTATACTTTTTGCACCTATGGTTGAAGAGAGAGTTTCTGCATAAAGAGAAGTACAGAGTAATAAAGCAAGAGACCAGGGTATATATTTTTTAAGGTTATAATATTTTGAGAGAGTGTAAAGCATAGATTGTCCTAAGAGATTTAATTTTGTCTAATATAAGTATAGTATCTGAATCAAAGTATATCTTTACAAATATTATTCTTTTTTCTATAAAAATGATATAGTTAGTACAAACATAATTTATGTAAGTAGTCTCGACAATGACAGTATTTTTGATATAGGGTAGACCCGTCAAATAAAAATTAAGGAAATGAAAATGAAAATAAATACAGTAGCCGTAACGGCTTTATTCATCGGAGCAACTTCACTACTAAGTGCTAGTAATGTATATTCACCAGATAAAGGTGTAATTTGTGATAAAAAAGCAGGTTTTTGTGTAGATAGTTATGGTATTTCACTAGGATTCACGAAAGAGTATTTAGGTACTAAAGCAGAAAATAAATGGTTAAAAATACTCAATGATGATAATTTTGATTCTACAGCATTTACCTTTTCAAATGGTCTTTCCTGCGATACAAAACAAAAGATATGTAAAAAATCAAAATGGGATGACAATGCTGATGCACATTGGACAAAAGTATTATTTGGAAAATAGTGAAACGATATATTTAGCTAAGATTAATTAACTCATCAAGAAAGAGCCATATTTATGGTTCTTTTTTACTTTAAACTCTCTCCCTTTTTACTCCAGTTCCAATAGACATATGAACCATATAACAATGAAGGTAAAGAGATAGCTAAACCTGAGATGATGGATGCTGTTCCTCCTGAAGATGCTTGTCCTGTTTGTGTGGTAGATTGTAAAACAAACAGACTAAAATCCCATAACCCATGCATAATCATAAGAGGCCATATAGCGTGAATACGAAGACGTAAGGAAGCATATAAAAACCCCATGGACATGGCATGTAAAGCTTGATAACTTGTGTCTAATAATGTTGCACCTGAAGCGATATTGACAAAATGAAATAACCCAAAAGTAATCGCAGAGATAATCACTGCATAAAGAGGGGTGAGTTTTGTGCTTAAGCCATAAAAAAGTACTCCTCTAAAAACACCTTCTTCCACAAAACCAAGCAGTAAAACGACAGCAAGGAGTTCAAGTAGTTGAGAAGGTGTATCAAAACCTAAAAACCATTTATGTGAAGTATCTGAAAAAGCAGCCAAAGTAAGTATTAATCCGATGAGTATAAAAATAGGGAGTAGAAACTTTACACCTCCTTTTGCTATCTTCTGAAATCCAATATTTTTCCACCATCCAAGAAGAGAAATGATAAATGCAAGTACAGAAGCAGTGATAAGTTCAGCGGACCACTCTGTCAATGCCCCACTAATACCCACACCCATGTCTTTATGTTGAACAGCTTCTTTAAATAACATAGGGATAAGAAACCAAAGGGCATAGAGAGAAACAATAAGTATGGCAGAAAAAAGAGGTTTTTGTTGTAGTGTTTTAAGCATGATATTCTTTTATGTATTGAGATGGCTCAATCATAACATTTGCGAGATAAAGCAAGAATTCGTGTGTCTAAAAACCTAAGAAA
>CAZXGY010000037.1:1166-8417 GCA_964640455.1 uncultured Sulfurovum sp. | reverse complement strand
AAAAATAGGCTTTTCATAAGAATTGTAGGGTCTCTTTCATACATAAGTTTTATTTCGGTTATTTATAGATTATAACATAAGTGTGACTATTCAAAAACATTTTCCTGCTATACTTCTGGTGGATTATTTCAAACGATGTTTAATCTAAATATATTTCAATAAGGAAAAAAATGAAAAAAATTATTTTAATTTCAGCTATTACACTTACAGGACTTTTTGCAGATGCAATGACAGATGCAGTAGTATCTAAAGCTAAAAGTGAAGCTACAACAAAAGTTGTTGAGCAGGTAGCAGGTAATGATGTTATGAAAAAAGAGATAGCAAATAAAGCTGTAGATACTTTGAAAGATGGTACTTCGGTAGATGCATTAAAAGACCAAGCAATGGATCAAGCTAAAGAAAAAGCTACTGATATGGCTGCAGAAAAAGCTTCTGAAGCTGTTGGTAAAGAGACTTTAAGTAAAGAAACTGCTAAGTCAGCTATTAAATTAGCACATTAATTCAAACTTTAGGTGTAAAATATATTTTTACATCTAAATTATATTCTCTCCCTCTCAATACATAGAAGTATTGACCTTTCCTTTTTTTACGACATATGATTCTGACATATTTACAGAGTGATAAATAGTGGTATCGTATTTTTTACTATAATATTGTAAGAGTAATTTTTGTAAAGTGGACTCTATAGAAGGGTAAAACCATCCATTGTTACTCAAAACGATCATATTTTTCGGTTGCTCACCATTTTTATCTTTTTCATAGAGTTTTTCAGATGTGGCTTCAAAACAGATGGCATTTCTGTAAGTAATATCATCAATGCTGTAGTCTGTCACTTCACTATCTGCTTTGTAATCTACCGCATCATCATAAAATACTCTGTTGACCCAGTCACTTAAAAAGTCTGGTAGTGGGTTTGCTTCTCCAAAGGGAACAAGTAAAACTTTATTGGCTATTGTCATTTTTCCATTGCTAAAGATATAGGTAGAGTTTCTGGGTGTTTCGCCATCCCAATAGAGAGCACCCACCACAATAGATATAGATTTTGCTTTTTCTTCCAATAGTGCTAATAATTCAGTAGAACGATTGAGAAAAATGGGAAAAACAGATTCAGGTAAGATGATGAGTGTTTTTTTATCAATGATGGCTAGGTCAATCGTTTGTAAAATAGCATTAAACTGTGCTTGATGTTGTGATTTGTCCCATTTATCTTCTACACTTGTATGGGTGGTAATGAGTGCCATATTCTTTGGAACAGATATATCATGGGTTGTATGAGGTTGATATGCTAGTAGCGTGATGAAAAGAAATAAAAACTGATTTCTCCAAAGGCTTAAAATAATACCTGTTAAGATAAGTATAAATTGCCACTTTTGAATACCTAAATAACTCTCAACAAAGACTAACTCTGGCTTGAGCCAATCAAAACCAAAAGGATGTATATAGCTCAATACGACAAGCCCTGAAGCTTTTAGTATCAAAGCAAGGAGTGAAGAGTGAGGGGTAAGAAGTTTACTTAACTTGGTACTGAACCATGCAATAAATGCAAATATAAATCCGTAACTCAGCATAATGATAAATATCTCTATAGGTACAGCCCAAAGCATTTCATAGTGTATAAGACTAAGGGCTATCCACCAAAACCAAAACAATCCTATAAATGCCCCAGAGATGAACCATGTAGCACTGTTTGACTCCAAGAGTAAATAGAGAGCCAATAGTCCTAAAAATGTATTAATTAAAGGAATTGATAATCCCCAATGGTTGAGATAGATAAAGCCAGAGGCTAGCATTGCTATCATCAAGCCTCTTATTAATACAAAGGTGGTAAAATATTGTCTAATTTTATTCATGAAGGATTCCTATGGAACAACTTGGTTCATTTTTACCACTACTTATCTTATTCGCGATTTTCTATTTTTTGATTATCAGACCACAGCAAAAAGCGCAAAAAACACATAAAGAGATGTTAGAAGCTCTTGCTAAAGGTGATAAAATCATCACAACAGGCGGTCTTATCGCAGTAATTGTTAAACCTGAAGAAGATTTTATCAAAATCAAACTAAATGATGACACTATTGTCAAACTTGATCGTGCATATGTATCGAAAAAGGTAGAAGTAAGTGAAGACGCTTAATTTTAGAGTAATCCTTTTTATCTTTGCCCTTATTTTTGGGATAGTATTTTCTATTCCCTCTTTAACACAAAGTGATCAAGGAAAGAAAATAACTTTAGGGCTTGACCTACAAGGTGGGCTTCATATGCTCCTTGGTATAAAAAGTGAAATTGCTATAGAGTCTCGAATTAAGTCAATGGCAGCTTCTGTGAAGTACATTTTTGATGATGAAGAGATTATTTTTGATGAACTTCGTATGGTTGATGGTGAAAAAATTACCTTTGAACTTTTAGATAGTGATGATGTAAAAAAAGCTACAGCACTTCTTAAAAAAGAGCTTGAAGGTACAGCCTTAAGTCAAAATGGTCTTAAGTTTGCACTAGAGATGACAGCTGAAGAGACAGAACGTACAAAGTTAAATGCTATTCAACAAGCAGTAGACACTATTAGAAACAGACTCAATGAGTTTGGACTTGCAGAACCCACTGTTGCAAAACAAGGTGAAGATAAAATTCTTGTAGAAGTACCTGGTATTAAAACACAAGCAGATGAGCAACGTATACGCGAACTCATTGCTCGTGCAGCACACCTACAACTTATGGCTGTAGATGAAGACCGTATTGCAAGAGTAGGTACTATGTCTCTGCAAGAAGCAAAAAGCTTTGGTGATGTGATACTTACAGATGTCAATACACCTGAGAAATATTTGCTTCGTGCTATTCCTGTACTTGATGGGTCTATGTTAACGGATGCAAAAGTAGGGTTTGATGAAAATAATCAACCGGTGATTAACTTTACACTTAACGGACAAGGAGCTAAAATATTTGGTGATTTTACGGGTAAGTATGTAGGGAAACGTATGGCAGTGGTACTTGATAATAAAGTCTACTCAGCACCAAATATTAATGAACGTATTGGTGGTGGACGTGTACAAATATCTGGTAGATTTGAACTCTCAGAAGCACATGACCTTGCTATTGCTTTACGTTCAGGTGCTTTACTTGCACCTGTCTATGTTATGGAAAAACGTTCTGTTGGACCTAGTCTTGGAGCAGATAGTATCAAATCAAGTTCTATTGCGTTAATGTTAGGATTTGTACTGGTTATTATATTTATGCTTCTTTACTATGGTATGGCTGGAGCTATTGCCAATGTAGCACTTATTGGAAACCTTTTCCTCATTTTAGCGATTATGTCACTTTTTGGGGCAACGCTTACACTGCCTGGTATGGCAGGTATCGTTCTTACAGTAGGTATGGCTGTTGATGCCAATGTTATTATTAACGAACGTATTCGTGAATTACTCTATGCTGGGAAGTCAGTAGGTAAAGCGATAGAAGATGGATACTCTAATGCTTTTACAGCTATTTGGGATGCCAATGTAACAACACTTATTGCAGCAACAGTACTTTATGCTTATGGTACAGGTGCTATCAAGGGATTTGCTTTGACAATGAGTATTGGTATTTTGGCTTCTATGCTTACAGCGATTGTTGGAACACATGGTATTTACCAATGGATTCTTCCAAAGATAGATAAGAAAAAACTGAACTTTTGGTTTGGTATTAAAACAGAGGGGAAAAAATAATGGAAATTTTTAAATATAAAAAACCTCTGAATCTCATGAGTAAAAGTAAACGTTTTGGATTGGTTTCTTTAACGGTCATTATTATAGCCCTTGGACTTATATTTACGAAAGGCTTTAACTACGGTATAGACTTTGCTGGTGGTACACTTATACAAGTACAGTACGAAGGTAAAGCACCTATAGATAAAGTAAGGGATGCCATAGGTACAGATAAATCTTATGAAAGTGCTACTGTTACTTTCTTTGGTGGGGATGATGAAATCGTTATCAAGACAAAGATGTCATCTAAAAGTTTAGGTGAAGATGTCGGAGATAAGATACGTACTTTACTAAAAGACACAGGTAAGTTTGAAGTACGTAGAGTAGATATGGTGGGTGCTAAAGTAGGTTCAGAACTACGTGAGCAAGGAATTATGTCTATGTTACTGGCTATTCTTGGTATTCTTATCTATGTTTCATTTAGATTTGAGTGGCGTTTTGCTGTGGCTTCTGTACTTGCATTGGTGCACGATGTAACAATTGCCATGGGGATGATAGTTCTCTTCAATATCGAAGTAAACCTCGATATTTTAGCAGCACTCCTTACCATACTTGGGTACTCACTGAACGATACGATTATTGTATTTGACCGTATTCGTGAAGGTATTAGAACGATTAAAGATCCAGACCTGGGAGCTATTATCGATGAGTCAGTAACACGTACGCTTTCACGTACGACACTTACCTCACTTACAACATTCTTTGTTGTCTTGACACTCTTTATGTTTGGTGGTGAGATTATTCATGGTTTCTCATTTACACTTCTTGTAGGGGTAATCGTAGGTACATACTCATCTATTTTCGTAGCATCGCCAATTCTTATGTGGCTTGGTTTCTCTGTAGGAGGTTTCAGAGAAAAAGAAGCTGCAAAACTCAAACGAGAGAAAGAGAAAGAAAAAATGCGTGCTATGTATGAAAATGGGACGATATAGGTAAAATATGTCAATATGCAATATTTTTTATAAAATATTGCATATTAGAATATAATTATAAAAAAGGAGGGTTTTATGTTAGAGCTAATAAAAGCATTAGGTTTTTTACCTAAAGAAAACACAACAAATATTTTCGAAAAAAAATATACCCTCCATAATAATTATAGCATCACCTTCGATAGTAAAGATAAGACAATAGACTTTGGATCTAAAATCTTTTTCAATGATACTAAAAAGTCTACTCAAAACTTTACAAAGCAAGAAGACTTAGTCGTTTTAGAATGTGTAGATAGGCTACTTGAAAAAGGCTATGCACCTCAAAATATCATTTTAGAAAAGCAATGGAAGACAGGACATGGTACTAGTGGACGTTTAGATATATTGGTCACACAAGACAGCGAAGCTTACATGATGATAGAGTGTAAAACTTGGGGTAAAGAGTTTAAAAAAGAGTTTGCTAATCTTGAAAAAAATGGTGGACAACTTTTTACCTATTTTCAACAAGATAAAAAAGCAGAGATTTTAGTTTTATATGCTTCTAAGCTAGACGGTAAAAGTGTAGCATATAAAAATGAAATCATTAAAATAGAAGAAGAGTACAGAACAACAAGTAATGTAAAAGACTTTTATGACAGATGGAATAAACTGACTAAAAACAATGGTGTTTTTGATACTTGGGTTACCCCATATAATTATGAGAGTAAAGCTCTCACACCTAAAGAGCTTAAAGATATTACTGCTGAAGATAGCTCTAAGATATTTAACCGTTTTATGGAAATACTCAGACATAATGTAGTTTCAGATAAACCTAATGCCTTTTCTAAAATATTTACTTTATTTCTCTGTAAAATTATGGATGAAAAGAAGACCAAGACCAATGAAGAGTTGTGGTTTCAGTGGCTAGAAGGCGAAGATACACACGTGTCATTTCAAAAAAGATTAACAGACCTTTATCAACAAGGGATGAAAGAGTTTTTAGATAAAGAGGTAACGGACCTTAGTGATAATGAATTTGAAGAGAAATTTGGTACCTTGGATAGCAGTTTAAAGCAACAACTTTTAGATGAA
This sequence comes from uncultured Sulfurovum sp., assembly GCA_964640455.1. Classification (GTDB taxonomy): domain Bacteria; phylum Campylobacterota; class Campylobacteria; order Campylobacterales; family Sulfurovaceae; genus Sulfurovum. Next base: position 2,677 of record CAZXGY010000037.1, on the reverse strand, counting down.
TTTACTAAAATACGTCTACAAAAAAATAATGAATTTGCCATCAAAGATGTATTTGACCAAGATACCTTTGAAGAGAATGCTATTGTTGTTAAGGAAGTGGTTGAATTACTTCAAAACTATAAGATACGCTATACCAAAAAGCAACAGTTTTTGAGTGATTTCTTTGAGCTACTGCTTACTACAGGACTCAAACAAGAAGTAGGGCAGTTTTTTACTCCTGTACCTATAGCTAAATTTATTATAAGAAGTATCCCTTTTGATAAAGTGATAAAAGATAAGTTAGAAGATGGAGTAAAAGACGAACTTTTACCAAATGTAATAGATTATGCCGTAGGTTCTGGGCATTTCATCACTGAAGCGATGGATGAGATACAGAAAAATATTAATGCTTTATCACATGAAGAGTATATTTCAGACACAGCAAGAAAGATAAAAAGTTGGAAAGAAGACCATTTTGACTGGGCGTATGACTATGTGTATGGGATAGAAAAAGATTACAGACTTGTGAAGACTGCAAAAGTAGGATGTTACTTGCATGGAGATGGACTGGCAAAAGTGATACATGGTGATGGTCTTTCTAATTTTACTGAGACGAAAGAGTACAAAGGTAAATTAACCAAAAGAGATAAAAACTATCCACAAGATAACAAACAGTTTGATATGGTACTATCAAACCCTCCTTACTCTGTGTCTGCGTTTAAAAACATAGGTAAAACCTACAACGAAGAGGACTTTGAACTTTACGCTAAACTCACAGACCAAAGTTCAGAGATAGAAGCTTTGTTCGTTGAACGTACTAAGCAACTGCTTAAAGATGGAGGTATGGCAGGTATTATTTTACCTAGTAGTATTCTCAATAACAGTGGTATCTATACCAGAACAAGAAAAATAATTTTAAAGTATTTTGACATTGTGGCTATTACTGATTTGGGTTCCAATACTTTTATGGCAACAGGCACGAATACGGTTATACTCTTTCTGAGACGTAAAAACAACATGTTACATAAAAAGATAGAGAACTCTGTAGATAAACTTTTTAAGAGTAAAAAAGATATAACGATTAACGGTATAGAGAACCCTTTACAGAAATATCTTTCTCATGTTTGGGATACTATAAGAGTAGATGATTATTTAACTCTTTTAGATGATGTACCTAATGAGAAGGTCTTATCACATGAAATGATGAAAGCCTATACTAAATTCAAAGGTGATATATCTGAACAGTTGAAGCAGATAGTAAACATAGAAAAAGAAAAGCTACTCTATTTTGTACTGGCATATTCTCAAAAAGTTACAGTAGTTAAAACAGGTGAAAAAAAAGCAGAAAAGAAATTCTTAGGCTATGAGTTTAGCCATCGTCGGGGAAGTGAAGGCATACACCCAACACAAAGAGGAAGTACCATAGATGAATGTACCTCTCTTTACGATGAAAGCTCATATACTAATGTATTGAAAGCCAATAGTTATATCTATAGTGCATTTAATGGAGAATTTAAAGAGATAGATGAGAG
>CAZXGY010000037.1:0-1066 GCA_964640455.1 uncultured Sulfurovum sp. | reverse complement strand
AAAATAAAAATCCCACTCCCACCAAAAAAGATACAAAAAAAAATAGTTGATGAGATAGAAGCTTTAGATGAAAAAGAGACAAAATATAAAGATGATATAGAAAGTTTACGTGAAGATATATCAGAAGTAATTAGCAATGTTAAAAGCTCTTTGGTTACTTTACAAGAAATCACTTCTAAAATAGGAAGTGGTTCTACTCCACGAGGTGGAGAATCTGCCTATAAGCAGAGTGGCATATCACTTATACGCAGTCAAAATATCTATGACGATGGTATGAGAAAAAAAGGTTTAGTGTACATAGATGCAGCACAAGCTAAAAAACTAGACAATGTCACAGTTGAAAAAAATGATATATTGTTTAACATTACTGGGGCTTCAGTAACTCGTTGTTGTATGGTTGAAGAAAAATATTTACCTGCTAGGGTGAATCAACATGTGTCTATCATAAGAACCAATGCAAAAGCACTTGCCAAATATGTGCAAATGCTTTTAGTAAGTAACGAAGATAAAAGTAAATTACTAGAAATTGCATCTGGTGGTACATCAAGAGAGGCTATTACAAAAATGCAACTTGAGACCTTTAAGATACCATTACCTAACATGAAAGAGCAAGAAGAAATAGTATCTTCCATAGAAAGTATAGAAAAAAAGATTAAACAAAAAGAAGATATATTAGCAACTATTCCTCAAAAAAAAGAGGCAGTGCTAAAGAAGTATTTGTAGCTTTCACTACAATTACGCTAAAATTAGTAACTTAAGGAGTTTTAATGAATTGGGGTAAAGTTTTTTATATGTTTTTTACATTGATGTCACTTACGACATCAGCAGCATTTTTGTATGAACATTCAGTGGTTGCACTTTTCATTGCAGGGTCAGTGAATGTGATTTCTACACTTATGAAAATAGGGGTACGTAATTTACTCTCAGCAGAGCTTCTTGCAGGTTCGTTGGTGGCAGATTTACACTTAATTCCTGCATTTTTTGCTTTACAGTTTTATGGTAATCACCCTTTAGCTGTAGGACTTGTTATAGGTGCAGTTATAGCAAATGTCTATACTATTATTGT
>CAZXGY010000036.1:0-8592 GCA_964640455.1 uncultured Sulfurovum sp. | reverse complement strand
AGAAGTCAACTACTCCTGCTGGATCATCACCCATCATTAATTTTATAAAATAAAATAAACCAACCAGTATTTGCCATAAAAGAACAATATTTAAGAGAACTTTTATAGATGGTTTTATATTAGAAATATATTTAAAGTAGTCAATAAGGGTAAAAACATAAAGTAAAGATAAAGATACCATATAAGACCAAAAGAAATTTCCATGATAAAAACGGGGTCCACTTTCAGCTAAGAATGCAGCATATATAATTGAGATGAACGTCATGATCCATGTAAGCATAAGATAATTGTTATTTTTTGCGTCCTTCAAATTAAATATAAAATAAAGGAAAGGAAATAAAAGTGCTAACAGTATAGATAGAAGGACACTTGAGGTTGCAGGTGACCATACGCCTAAAAAGCTAATAATAATTTTACTCTTACCTTCTCCTTCACCAAAAGTATGCAAAAATTGATAAGCTAATGTACCTACAGAGATAAATGACAGGACAGCAAAATAAATTAAATTTTCTTTTGTATAGAACTTCTTAATGAGTATCAATAGTGCCAAAGCAGGTAAAAAGGCTATCACAAAACTCGGTTTGGCAAATATTGAAATCAATAAAGCTATAGCACCAAATACATAATAATGAATATGTTTTTTTTCTAATCCCAAAACAGTAAAAAAGACTGTGAGTATAGCAAACGGCTTTACTGTGATTAAGGTAGTATTGTTCCACATATTAGGTCCACCTGTTCCAGCAATGATAAACTTTGAAACAAGGGGGATATAGGCTGGGCCTATGATAAAAACAATAAATAAAAAAGTATATAAATAGATACTTTTTTTCTCATTAGCAATAAAAAAAGTATAAATAGCCTGTACGATATAAAGCCACAGTAAAACAAGTAATGCGGTAACAAGTGAAGCAGAAAATTTTTCACTCATTGTAATGTAACTCATGTAATGTACAAATATATGCCATAAAGGATGAGGAATATATACTTTCCCTTCAAAATACTTTTCAACAAAAAATATATGACTTCCTATATCACTTGCATAACTTCTATAATCACTAGGTGCATCTAATTGATGAGAAATCAAAAATACAACCATAATAAATATTACAAAATAGAAAAACAATAGAAATATTTGCTTTGTTTTCAATAAGTTTGACACAATATTACTCCTAGTAACTTCTGAAATTATTTAGGAACATATGTTCTTTATAGATAATTCCCTAATTATTAGAGAAATTATATCTTATACTAAGTAAGAGCAGAGATATAATATTTATTTTATATCAAATATAGAAAGAATTTTTCATTAATTTATATTTTATAAATAATAACAACTTATCAATAGATATTTTACAAGGTTACTATAAGATATTAATTAATATACTCTGAGGAATCAAAAATTCTAATTAAAAGGTAAAACTTATGAAACATAACAAATTGGCTGCGAGTCTTTTCTTCTCAGGAATACTACTACTTTCTGGATGTGGAAGCAGTAGTAGTTCGTCAAGTACTTCAACACAAACACCATCTGCAGCAGTATTGGGTTCAACAACTATTGTAACAACAAGTGGGAAAACTATACAGGTTGATAAAACAGCAGGAGGATTTATATTTCATGGATATGAGGGAAAAATTATTCTTCTTGAAGTTTATGGTGATACTTGTCCTCACTGTATAGCGGCAATTCCAGCATATAATAGATTACAGGCTAAATACTCTAATGATGTAAAAATTATTGCACTTGAAAGTTATGGTACTCTAAGCAATGCTAGTAAACAGCAGTATGATACTGTGGCTAAAGCAAATACAGGAAATATGTTTCCTTTTATCAGAGAATTAACAGGATATGGTCTTCAAGTAGTCCCTTATTTAATGGTACTTAATAAAAGTGGAGATTCTGTCTATGCTGAAGTACTTGCAGACTTTCCAGAAGCTAACATAGATAACCTAATTCAATCTTTACGTTAATAACGTTAAATTCTTAAACTTTTGTAATGTGCATAGTATTTTGCACATTACTTTATTTCTCTTCTTTCCTCTCATTTAAATCCACGTAAAATATACGCTTCCAAAAACATAAGCCCCGAATATAAATAAGCAAAAAAGCACCCTAAAATGATATAATTTTGCTAATAAAATCACTTAAAAAGTAAGAAGGACTGATGAAAAATGCCTAAAATATCAGTAGTGTCACCCGTTTATGGTTGTTGTGCTAGCTTAAACGATTTATATGATCGACTCAAAGAGTCATTATCAACTATCTCTGAAGATTTTGAAATTATTTTTGTCAATGATGCAAGTCCTGATGACTCATGGAATACTATCAAAGCCTTAGTGGCTAAAGATGATAGAGTGAAGGGTATTAATCTCTCTAGAAACTTTGGACAACATAAAGCTATCGCTGCTGGTCTTGCACATGCCAAAGGAGACTGGGTAGTGGTTATGGACTGTGACCTTCAAGATCAACCTAAAGAGATTATCAAACTCTACAATAAAGCACAAGAAGGCTATGACGCTGTATTTGGACAACGTATAGGTCGTCAACACAGCAGACGTAAACGATGGGCATCAAGAGCTTTTATTGCTGTGTATGATTATCTTTCTGACTCTAAAACAGACCCAACTATAGGTAATTTCAGTATTATTTCTAAAAAAGTAGTAGAGGGACTCAAAGAGTTAAAAGAGCAACATCACCCTTATACCTTTTTTGTTATCTGGCTTGGATTTAAACGTACTTATGTTGAAATAGAACATGCCAAGCGAGAAGTGGGAGAAAGCACATATAATTTCAAACGCCTGATACAGCTTGCTATGGATAATATTGTATCTTCATCTAATAAATTACTTAAAATGTCCATCAAATTTGGTTTTGGACTGGCATTTTTTTCAGCACTGTATGCATTTTATCTTGTCATTAAATATTTCATGATGGATGAAGTAGCGCCAGGTTGGACCAGTGTCATGGTTTCCATCTATTTTATTGGTGGGTTACTTTTTGCAAACTTGGGTCTTATTGGTCTATATATTGGGAAAATTTTTGATGAAACTAAAAATAGACCTCTCTATGTTATTGATGAAATTATCTAAATAAGTAGCGTAGTATGAAGCTGAAAAAAAAGAATTTAATTATCTATGGAGATAGCAGCTATGCTGAAATGATTGCACACTATTTTCAGACAGATAGTGAGTATCAAGTTATCGCTTTTTGTGTGGATAAAGACTATAAAACAAGAGAAGCGATTGATACGCTTCCTGTCATTGCTCTTGAAGATATAGAAGCACATTTTTCTACAGAAAATCATTATATATTTGCAGCCATTGGCTATAAAAGTGTGCGTACACATAAGGTGTTATTTGAAAAGATAGCAAATCTTTCTTTTCCTGTTGCCAGTTACATTAGTAGTAAGGCTATAGTAGATATAAGTTGTAAAATTGCTATCAACTGTCTTATCCTCCCTGGTGTTATTCTTGAACCAAATACGATTATTGAAGAGAACTGTTTTATTAATTCTGGTGCTATTGTTTGTCATGATACGCATATTAAAGCTCACTCTATATTGGCAGCTGGTTCTTTGATTGGTGGACATGTAAGTATAGGTGAAAGTTCCCTCATCGGATTTAATGCAACCGTTGCAGAACTTTTACATGTTGAGCGCGAAACACTTTTAGGAGCAGGAAGTCTACTCCTACAAAATACACAAAAGCATACTATGTACGTGGGAACTCCCGCTAAGGCAGTTCGTAAGCATACCGATACCGGTATTGTGTTATCATCAAATAATTTAAATAAAGGTTAGATTTTGGGCTATTTTTATATTTTTGGAACGATATTTTTTACTGTATATGGACAGATTGTACTCAAATGGCGTATGAATGGTATGGGATCACTTCCCGAAAGTACAGGTGATAAAATCATCTTTCTTGTCAAAGTATTATTTGACCCTTGGGTATTTTCTGGATTCTTCTCTGCCTTTATCGCTTCATTTTTCTGGATGGCTGCGATGACTAAGTTTGATATCTCTTACGCATATCCATTTATGAGTAGTGCTTTTGTTTTAGTATTTTTACTTTCTATTGTACTTTTCGAAGAAGTAGTCACTTGGCAAAAAGTTGCAGGGTTACTACTCATTGTTGCTGGTATTATCGTTACAAGTAGGAGTATATAATGATTATTTTTAACCGCCCACCTTTTACAGGTAATGAAGAAAAGTATCTTATTCAATCTATGAAAAGTCTCAAAATCTCTGGAGATGGTGAATTTACAGGTCGCTGTCACCGGTGGTTTGAAGAGAGACTACAGTGTAAAAAAGCACTTCTCACTACATCTTGTACCCATGCACTTGAAATGACAGCAATGTTGATTGACATACAGCCTGGTGATGAAGTGATTATGCCAAGTTATACTTTTGTATCGACTGCTAATGCTTATGCTTTAAGAGGTGCCAAAATTGTCTTCGTAGATGTAAGGCCTGATACGATGAACATCGATGAAACCCTTATCGAAGCAGCTATTACCGATAAAACAAAAGCCATCGTTCCAGTACACTATGCAGGTGTTGCATGTGAAATGGACACCATTATGGATATTGCCAATAGACACAATCTTTTTGTGATAGAAGATGCAGCACAGGGAATGATGAGTAGCTATAAAGGTAAAGCTCTAGGAACCATTGGTCACTTTGGAACTTTTAGTTTTCATGAAACCAAAAACTATACCAGTGGTGGAGAAGGTGGACTTCTTATTATTAATGACGAAAAATACATTACTCCTGCAGAAATTATTCGAGAAAAGGGTACCAATCGTAGCCAATTCTTTAGAGGTATGGTAGACAAGTACTCATGGGTAGCGATAGGTAGTAGTTACCTTATGAATGATTTAAGTGCGGCTTACCTTTGGGGACAGCTAGACATTGCTGATGAGATTAATGATGAGCGTGTAAATCACTGGAAGATGTACTACAAAGGCTTAAACAAGTTAAGTAAAAAAGGTATTTTAGAACTTCCAACAGTACCTAATGACTGTTTGCATAATGCTCATATGTTTTTTATCAAGGTGAAAGACCTGACTGAAAGAACCAATTTAATAGCCCATTTAAAATCACATGGTATACATGCTGTCTTTCATTATGTTCCTCTACATAGTGCACCTGCCGGTATGAAATTTGGTACTTTTTCTGGTAAAGATACTTACACGACTACAGACAGTGAAAGATTGATACGTTTGCCACTCTATTACGGTATCAAACAAGAAGAAATTGAGAGTGTCATTAACACTGTTATAGAATATTATGATTAATCGTAACCCATTCAAATAGGAAAACTACAATTGATAGAAACGATACTAATTACAGGAAACAAAGGCTTTATAGGCAGCTATATTGAAAAGACACTAAGTGCTTCATATAACACCGTAGGTCTCTCTAGAGCAGATGGTTTTGATATTAGCAACTATACTTCTCTAAAAAAGCCAGACAGTAAAATAGATATTATTATTCATGCTGCAGCAATAGCCAGTAATGACTATGAAGCATCCTTCGAAACCAATGTTGTGGGTACACTGAATCTGTGTAAATATGCCAAAGAGCATGGCATAAAAAGATTTATCCTTCTCTCTAGTATTTTTGCCTTTGATGAAAAAGACAATGGATACTTTAATAGTTACGGTAAAACAAAAAAAACTTCTGAAGAAGTTGCTTCTGCATACTGCCAAGAGAATGACATCGATCTTACCATCCTTAGACTGGCACAAGTTTACGATGATGCCAGACTGGCACAAAGTGGACAAGCAATGCTCTACTACTTTATTGATAGCATACATACACAAGGTGAGATTACCCTCTTTGGTGAGGCTAACCCATTAAGAAACTATATTCATATTGATTATCTTTGCGATGTGGTAACAGAAGTGATTCAGAAGAAGCAGATTGGTACATGGAATATTATAGAAAAAAAGAATCATACGATTACAGAAATAGCCTATATACTCTTTGATGTACTTCAGAAAGAGCCCCATATTTCTCGCCTGAGCAAAAAGCCAAATATTCCTTCTGTTCACATCCCTTATAATAATATATATCAAAGCAATACACTCTCATCTATATCACTCACAGATGGCATAAAAAGGATACTAAATCATGACAAATAAACCTATTACTATACTTATTACAGGCGTTGGTGCCATTATCGGCTATGGTCTCATTAACAGCCTTAAAAAGTCTAAATATAACTGTCGAATCATTGGGATAGATATTTTCCATGATGCAGTTGGACAAAAATGGTGTGACAAGTTCATACAAGGAATTCGTGCTGACTCTGAAGAGTTCATAAGTTTTATTAACAACATTGTCACGACAGAAAAAGTCGACTTAGTCATTCCTGGTATTGAACAAGATTTAAAAGCACTTATTGCGGGTTTTGAACAGCTTGATCATTCAGCCAAATATTCACTCAACAACAAAGCACTTTACAAAACATTTGATGATAAGAAACTCACCTATAAGTTTTTAGAAGGTATAGCTGACCTAATACCTTATGTTGACTATAGTGAAAAACTCTTTGAAGAAGCAAATAAGAAGTTTGGTTTACCATTTATACTTAAGCAAGATATCTCCTATGCCTCTAAAGGTGTAGCTGTTATCAATGAAGAAAAAGATTTTGATTTCTATATTGACCGTTTTGGTAGTGCTTGTATGGCACAACAAAAACTTGACATTAAAGACAGAGAATACACTTGTTCACTCTTTGGTCTTGGTGATGGAGAGTTTATTAATCCTACCTGTCTAAGACGTGAACTCAGTCAGGAAGGTGCTACGAAAAAAGCACTTAATGTGAAAGTAGATGCTACCCTACTTGAGACGATGACAAAGATTTGTAATAAATGTCACTTTGAAGGACCAACAAATTTACAATTTATAGAGTTTGAAGGAAAATATTTACTTTTAGAAATCAATGGTCGTGTCTCATCATCAACTTCAATGCGTGAACTCTTCGGTATCAACGAAGCAGAGATGTGTATTGATCACTACTTGATGAATACGGAACCAGAAACAAAGAATCAACGATACGGAACAATCATGCGTTATATTGGAGATGCATATTTTGACAGCAATACTCTCTGATATACACGGTAACTTACCTGCACTCGAAAGTGTTTTGGAAGATATGGCACTATATAACATTGATAGAGTCATCTCCTTAGGGGATGTTTCAGGGTACTATCCTTACATCAATGAAGTCATAGAACTACTCCGTGAGCATAAAGCTATCAACCTTATTGGAAACCATGACCGCTACATTATCGATAACACAGAGTGTCCTCGTTCAACAAGTGCGAACTTCTGCCTTACCTACCAAAAAAGTGTTATTACCGATAAAAATAGAGAATGGTTGGCAAAGAGTTCTCCTTCACTTATAGTCGGTGAAGCCAGTTTTGTTCATGGGGGTTGGGATGACCCCGAAGATGAATACCTTTATAAAATAAATGCATCTTATTTTGAAAGATTTGATGAGAAATTTTTCTTTTGTGGACACACCCATGTACAAAAACATATTCAATTTACAAATGGTCAATGTTTTACAAACCCTGGTTCAGTGGGTCAACCAAGAGATGGCATCAATACAGCTGCCTATTGTCTCTTTGATGAAAAAACTGGTTCAGTTGAACTAAAACGTGTCACCTATGACATTGATAAAGTTGCAAATAAAATGAAAGCATTGGGATTTGAAGAAAAATTCTATACTAATTTATATATAGGTTCTCGAATAGGTGGAAATATTGATACTATTTCAGTAGATTCATAAAAAATAGAAAAATAATATTATTACAATAAACTATACATAACTATATATTTGATATTATCCTTAATACTTATTGAGTAGATAAGAAAAAGGAACCCTATGAAATTTTTCAAAAGAGTAGTACTTATTAATATATTAGCGTTCAGTGCTTTATTCACTTATGTCATGGGTGCTAATACAATTAGCTATACACCTATAATATCCGATGATTTAATTACATTTGTTCCAGTACCTTCATATATACCACCAGTAAACTCCACAGGTCATACAACTATTACAACCACTAAAGGAAAAAAAATAAGGGTAGATAAAATACCTAATGGCTTTGTATTTGAAGGGCATGTAGGGAAAATTGTACTTCTTGAAGTCTATGGTGATACTTGTCCACATTGTACAGCAGCCATCCCAGCATACAATAGATTACAAGCCAAGTATTCTGAAGATGTTGTGATTATTGCACTTGAAAGTTATGGTACATTAAGTAACCTATCGAAACAAAAATATATTACTATTCCAATGACACAGAGTGGAAGTATGTTTTCATTTATTCAAAGTCTAACAGGCTACCATCGCCAAGCTGTTCCTTATTTAATGATTCTTGCCAAAGAGGGAGATATCGTTTATAATAAAATACTGGCAAATTTTCCAGAGGATGAGGTAGATACACGTATTCAAGAACTGCAATAAGTAATAATATCGTTGTAATATACATATCTTAATATTATCTAAAATAGGTATTTTAAAAGGGGACTGTAAAATAAACTGTGTAAATCCACCTCTCACCGTCTAATCACT
>CAZXGY010000035.1:0-8822 GCA_964640455.1 uncultured Sulfurovum sp. | reverse complement strand
TCTTCAACTAGAGGTATCATACGCTCTTTGTCACCATCTAAAAGAAGTTTGGCTATCTTCTCTTCATGAGACATTGCTTTGTACGCTTCATCTGCACCTTCATCTTCTATGACTGCGTCAGCAAAGTGGTCTATGAACTTAAAGAGTGACTGGTCATCAGGGTTAAAGAGTAACTCTTCACAAATAGCTTTATCTTCTTCACTCATCTTAACAAGTGGAATGATATGTTTTACATTAATGATAACCGTCGTTAATCCTGCTTGTAAACAGTGGTGTAAAAAGACAGAGTTTAGATAACGTCTTGCATTGACATCTAACCCAAAAGAGATGTTGGACAGTCCAAGCGTAGACCCTACTTCAGGGTGACGGATATGCAATTCTTTAATAGCTTCAAGCGTTTGTATAGCTGCATCTCTGTACTCTAAATCTCCAGAACCTACTGTAAAAGTAAGTGTGTCAAATATGAGGTTTCTTGGGTCTATGCCATGTCCATTTACAGCCATATCATACATACGTTCTGCTTGGGCTACTTTATCATCTTTGGTTTTTGCCATACCTATTTCATCTATGGTCAGACAAACCAGTGCAGTACCAAACTTTTTAGCCAATTTACAAATGGCATGGAACTTCTCTTCACCATCTTCAAGGTTTACCGAGTTGATGATAGGCTTTCCACCTATACACTTTAGTCCCTCTTCCATCGTGTTCACACGTGTAGCATCTGGCATGAGTGGCAGTGGTATCTTTTGGTTATACAGCTCCATAATGGCTTTCATATCTACAGCACCATCACGTCCTGCAAACTCTACGTTGACATCAAGACAATGCGCACCATCACGTACTTGTGCTTGCCCTACTGTGAGTGTTCCTTCATAATCACTTGCAATAATGAGTTCTCTAAACGCTTTAGAACCAGTAGAGTTAGAACGCTCACCTATAAGTAAAGGTGCAGGCTCCTGGAAAAGCTCTGTGGTATTAAAAAGTGAAGCTATACTTGGCTCCACAGATCCACTAGGTGCTTTTGGCTTCATGTTTCCTACAGCTTTTTTGAGTGCTTGTATATGCTGAGGGGTTGTCCCACAACAGCCACCTAAAAAGCTTACACCATCAAAGGCTGTAAACTCTAACTGTTTGTCAGTAAACTCATCTGGTCCCATAGGGTAATAGGTATACCCTCCACGGTTTTGTGGCAGTCCTGCATTGGCATGTACTGAGATAGGTATGTTACATAACTCAGAGAGTGTTTTGAGGTGCTTCTTGACTTGGTCTGGCCCAGTTCCACAGTTGAACCCAAGTGAGAGTATGTCAAAAGGCTCTAGTATGGTTACGATGGTCTGTGCATCCGTACCTATAAGCATAGAACCAGACAGTTCTATGGTTACCGATACCATGATAGGCAGTTTTACCCCTCTACTCTCATTAGCAGCTTCACAAGCATGTAGCGCTGCTTTGATTTGTAATGGGTCTTGACAAGTCTCTAGTAAGAAAATGTCACAGCCTCCATCTATGAGTCCCTCTGCAACTATCTTATAGCCATCAAACATTTCATCGTAGTGTATGTGTCCAAGGCTTGGTAGTTTTGTCCCTGGCCCTATGGAGCCTAGTACAAACTTAGGTTGCTCTGCTGTACCGTACTCATCACATATCTCTTTAACAAGTACTGCACCTTTTTTAGAAAGCTCATAGGCACGTTCACCCATGTCGTATTCATCGAGTACCCAAGGCATCGTTCCAAAGGTATTGGTTTTAATGAGGTCAGCTCCAGCCATAGCATAACGCATGTGTATACGCTTGAGAAGTTCAGGTGCTGTGTCTATAAGAAGTTCATTACACCCCTCTTGGTCTTGACCCTTGTCGCATATCCATGCCTCAGCTGGTACTTCTAAGTCTTGTATCTGTGTACCCATAGCACCATCGATGACTAAGATACGCTCTTGTAAAAGTGATTTGATTGTTTCTGTAATAGACAAAAACTGCCCCTTATAATCTAATATCGTATTGTAGCCAACTTGCTATGAAAAACTCTGATATGTTAACACTGATTTATACGTTGCTAAGTATAAAATCGGTATTATTATGAAAATTTTATAATATTTGAAAAGCTAAACTTATCGTGAGGTAAGAACAGAAAGCTACGTGGAACTCTTGCAGTTAGCTCGGCTACGAACAATAATAAAGCATTACTTTATATTCATTTTTCATAAAAGTGCATAATAAAACAGGTATAATTGATATAACTATTCACCATAGTAGAAGTCATTTACAAAGAATATTTTTCTTACAAATGACCTTATATCATTCCTGAAATTATTTTATACTTGAATAATTCAAGTGTTAAAAGGAAAAGAAAATGAGTCAAATTATTAAAAACATCATTACTGGCAATCAAATTACTAAACCTGAGCCTATAGATGAAGAAGTACCATTTGATGGCGGAGTAATGATTACAGAAACAGATAGAGCAGGGATTATTACCTATGCAAACCGTAAATTTAGAAACTTAACTGGCTATACAAAAGAAGAGCTTATAGGATCTCCTCACAATATCAATAGACATCCAGATATGCCAAAAGCTGCATTTAAAGGTTTATGGGAAACAATAAAAAATGGTAACTATTGGGAAGGTTTTGTAAAAAATATGACTGCAGAAGGTAAGTATTATCTTGTTGTAGTGTGGATTAAACCAAAATTAGATGAAAATGGTGAGATTATAGGATATATAGCAGGAAGAAAAATACCTGATGCCGATCTTATGCAAAGAGCATTGGCTCAATATAAGATGATGAAACTTGAAGAGTAAAAAGAGTTTATAAACTCTTTTTAGCTTCTTGTAATGCTGCAATCACTGCATCAATATTTGCTTTGGGAATATGTACTTTCCAATCTGGCTCAGTTGCATTAGCTTGCAAAGAGATACCAATACTTGCTACAGACTCACTTTTAGGGCCATAAGGCTCTGTCACTGTTGTGATAGAGATTTTTCCATCTTTTGTACCGCTTAATGTCATTTCGTCTATATTTGTAACTTGTCCACTCATGTGAAACTCCTTAAAATTGATTATAAATGATTATAGCCAAAAAGGTTAACGCTTCTTAACCAGTCGCATAAGCCTAGCCTGCATTTTACGCCAGAGTTTTATCTCAATGGCTGGGAAACCTGCATACATTTTACCACCTTCTAGTGATTTGGTTACGCCACCTTTACCTGCAATAGTTGCAAATGCTCCCACTTCTAAGTGTCCTGCCGTTGCACTTTGCCCACCCATAACAACATTTCTACCTAAAGTAGTAGAACCAGCAAGTCCAACTTGTGCTGCCATGAGTGTATGTTCACCTACATCACAGTTATGTGCAATTTGTATAAGGTTATCTAACTTAGTACCTTTTCGTATAGTTGTTGTACCAAATACTGCTCTATCTATGGCACAATTTGCACCTATCTCTACACTATCTTCTACCACTACATTTCCATTTTGATAGATTTTGATATGCTCACCTTGTTTCGTGTGTGCAAATCCATACCCATCACAGCCTATCACTGTACCAGAATGAATAATACAATGCTCACCCATCTGTGTACCATGATAGAGTGTGACGTTTGGATAGAGTAAAGTGTTAGAACCAACCGTTACATTGTCACCCACATAGACCCCTGCCATCACAGTAACATTATCACCAAGTGTGACATTGTTTCCAAAGCGTACACGCTTGTCTATGTCACAGTTTTCACCTAAATTTGGATGTCCACCTTTAGTCACTATCTTATGTGCAAAAAACTTTGAAGCATACGCTAGGTTCAAATAAGCTTCATCGGTAATAAGTGCTATAGTAGTTTCTGGTAGTAAACTTGCATGTTTTTCATCTATAAAAACTGCTGCTGCTTTAGTCTGGGAAAGTTGTGAGGCATATTTTGTATCGGTAAAAAAAGAGAGCTGTGTAGAACTTGCTTCACTTAGTGTATGAATACCATCTATATTGATGTCATTGCCTGTAAAATCAATACTAAGGTTTTCTAAAATTTGAGAGAGTTTGTAGGTCATAAAGGAATCCTTTGGCTTCGGCAAGCTCAGCCACCGAAATATATGGAAATTAAATACTCAAAAAACACTTCAATAGCGTTCCCTGAGCTTGTCGAAGGGAAAGTTATCGTTCAATCGCCACTACACCACCACGTATAATCTCACAAGGATTATAACGCTGTGCTGCTTCAACAAAATGTTTTACACGTTTTGGCTCATCTGCAACCATAACGATAATCATCTCTTTACCTACATTCACTACACCACCATTATAAGCAGCAGAAAGTACTGAGATGTCTGCAAGATTTTCCGCTATTGGGAACTTTGCCAATACCATCTCTTTTTCTACCATCTCTTCATGTTCTATCACCTTATATACAGGGATGAGTTTATGAAGTTGCTTAGTGATCTGCTCCATCACTTTTGGACTACCTTTGGTTGCAATCGTAATATGAGACATATCTGAGTCAGGAATAGGTGCAACAGTTAAAGACTCAATATTGTAGCCACGTCCAGCAAAAAGTGCTGTTACACGCGCAAGTACAGAACTTTCATTGAGAACAATTACAGAGATAACACGTCTTTCATTTATTCTATTTTCCATAATTATGCATCTCCTTTTGTGGTTTGGGGTAACATCATGTTGAAGAGTGCTCCACCTGATGGTACCATAGGAAGTACATCTTCAAAACGGTTTGTCTGTACGTTCATAAAACATACTTTATCTTGTTTGATAGCATCTTTTATCGCTGCATCAAATTCTGCCTTCGTAGAAACATCATACCCGATGCCTCCACACGCTTCAGCCAACGCTTTAAAGTTAGGCTGAAAACTCAAATCTGTCTCAGAGTAACGCTTCTCATAGAAAAATGTCTGCCATTGTCTAACCATTCCTAAAAAGTGATTATTTAAAATCATGTTAATCACTGGTATCTTGTACTCGGCTGCCGTTACAAGCTCTTGCATATTCATCAAGATTGAACCATCACCTGTAACGTTAATAACCGTTTTTTCTGGGAATGCACGTTTAGCTCCAAGTGCTGCTGGGAAACCAAAGCCCATTGTTCCAAGTCCACCAGAGTTTATCCATTGGCGTGGTCTGTCAAATGGGTAGTGCTGTGCTGCCCACATTTGGTGTTGCCCAACATCAGAAGTGATAATAGCATCTTCACCGATAAGCTCACCGATACGCTCAATAGCCCATTGAGGCTTAATGACCTCATCTGAATCTACATAAGACTGAGGATGAAGTGAATCATAACGGTTTAAGATGTTTCTCCATGCTTCATAACGGTCTGTGTCTACATCATCGAGTTGCGGTAACATTACTTTAAGCACTTCTGTAATATCTCCTACTATGGGGAAATCAACATCTACAATCTTACCAATATTCGCCGCATCAATGTCTACATGAATAATATCTGCATACTTTGCAAACTCTGAAAGCTTACCTGTGACTCTGTCATCAAATCTAGCTCCCAATGAGATAACCAAATCAGTCTCAGACATTGCCATGTTTGATGAGTAGTTACCATGCATTCCAAGCATTCCAAGAAGCAGTGGATTTTTAGCACCCATAACTCCTCTAGCCATCAATGTTTCAACCGCTGGTATTTGTGTCTTTTCTGCCAATTCTCTTACAAGCTCATAGGCATTAGAAAGTACAATACCCCCACCTAGATAAAGTAAAGGTTTCTTCGCAGACTTTATCGCTTCAACGGCTTTGTCTATCTGCTTTTTATTCCCTTTATACGTTGGCTTATAGGTTGGAATATCTACAGAATCAGGGTAAACAAATTCACCGATCTCTACTGTGATATCTTTAGGAATATCTATCAGTACGGGTCCTGGTCTTCCTGTCTTTGCTATATAAAAAGCTTCTTTCATAAGGCGTGGTAACTCTTCAAGTGTACGCACTAAAAAGTTATGTTTCGTACAAGGTCGAGAGATACCTACTGCATCTATCTCTTGGAAACCATCTGTTCCAATAAGATGTAACGGTACTTGCCCTGAGATGACAACCATAGGAATAGAATCCATATATGCCGTTGCCAGTCCTGTGACTGCATTGGTAAACCCAGGTCCTGAAGTTACCATTGCAACCCCAACTTCACCAGTAGCTCTAGCATATCCATCTGCTGCGTGAACAGACGCTTGTTCGTGACGGTTCAAGATATGCTCGAACCCCTCTTGTTTGTAAATTTCATCATAAACGTGCATGATAGCCCCACCAGGGTAACCAAATACGGTTTTAACACCCTCAGCGATAATCGCTTCACACACCATTTGTGCACCAGACATTTGTCCCATTACACACTCCATATTATTATATTTTGTTTTGATTATATCCAAATATTATTAGAAGAAACTCGCTCTGAAGGTAAAATAAGAGATAACTTATCCTATTTCTTGATTAGCATCATGAAAAAGTAACACCTCTTTAACTATACTTTTTCTATGAATTTAGATTTTACACAGGCTATAGAGATTGCAAAAAACATTTACTGGGTTGGGATGTATCTTAAAAATGACCCTTTCCAGTGTCATCCTTACTTCATAGAAAATGGGGATGCATCCATTTTAGTTGACCCTGGTTCTATGCTGGAGTTTGATGCTGTTGTCAAAAAGATAAATACTATCTCTTCTATGTCTTCCGTTAAATATATTATCTTACATCACCAAGACCCTGACCTTGCAGCTTCAGTTCCTGAAATGGAAAAGCTTATCGCACGTGATGACTTACTTGTGATAACCCATAGTCGTATGGTACCTTTAGTCAAACACTATATGATTCAATCTGACTATTATGAGATAGATAAACACCACTACAAACTTAAAACAAATGATTTAAATCTAGAGTTTTTAACAACCCCTTATTGTCATTCCCCTGGTGCCTTTGTGACGTATGAACCTTCAACAAAAACACTTTTCTCTGGCGACATCTTTGGTGGCATTGAGGAGTCTTGGGAGTTTTATGCGGGAGATGACTATTTTGAAAAAGCCAAACAGTTTCATGCTGAATATATGCCTAGTAGAGATATTTTCAATTATGCTCTTTCCAAAATAGAAACACTTGATATGAATCTTATTGCTCCTCAGCATGGTTCCATTATTGAAAGAGCACAGATAGCACCACTTATTAGACAAATGAAAGCACTAGAGTGTGGACTTTACATTGAAGAAGAGTACCGTGATGCACTCATAGATACTATTGAAAAGTTAAAAGAGAAAGATCTTGCTCTTTTAGCTTCACTCAAAGAACTCAAAGAGAAAGAAGAGTTCCTTTTTCAAAAAATGAAGATGGCTGATATGGGCGAGATGATAGGTAATATTGCCCATCAATGGCGACAACCTCTTGCTGTGAACAATACCATCATTTCTATTTTGAAAGAGAAAAATGAGAGAGAAATTTTAGAATCAGAAGAACTCTCAGAAAAATTAAGAGAGATGGAAAATAGTATTCAGTATATGTCACGTACGATAGATGATTTTATGCATTTTTATCATCCCAATAAAGAAAAAATAACATTTTCTCTCTCTAAAATTATCAATCATGCCATAGATATTACCCGTCCGATGCTCAACAAAACAAATATCAAAATAGTTTTTCATGATACAGATATATTTTATGTCAATGGCTATATGAATGAGTATATTCAAGTACTTATTTCTATGCTAACCAATGCGAAAGATACCCTTGTCGATAGAGAAATAGAAGATGCCTACATTCAAGTAGAACTTTTTGATATTGATGGGAATATTGTGCTAAAAATAAGTGATAATGCGGGGGGAATTAAAAAAGATCTTCTTCATCGTATTTTTGACCCTTATTTTACAACCAAACATAAATCTATGGGAACAGGACTAGGTTTATATATTTCTAAAATGATTATTGAAAAAAATATGAATGGACTTTTAAGTGTGGAAAATGGTGAACAAGGTGCCATATTTAGTATAACCATGGAGAGAGCAAATGAAGAACAGTAAAATAGCTGATGTCTCTATCTTAATAGCAGAAGATGAAAAACAACTTTTAAACTCTATGGTTGAATATTTGGAACTCTTTTTTGAACATGTATATACAGCCGAAGATGGTATCAGAGCATTTGAAATTTACAAAAAGAAAAAACCTGATATTATTATTGCCGATATACATATGCCACGCCTTGATGGTCTGACGATGATAGAACAAATACGAGAAAAAGACTTAGATACAAAAATTATTATTACCTCTGCACATTCAGATAAAGAAAAACTCATGCAAGCCATAGAGTTACATCTGGTAAAGTATTTGGTAAAACCTGTCCATAGCGATAAACTAAAAGAAATTCTTCTTTTACTTGTTGATGAACTACGACAACAAAAAGACCGTATCTACCTTAACGAATCTTTTTACTGGGATAAAAGAAAAAAAAGGTTATTTCATCATGATAATGAAGTGATACTAAACCCAAAAGAACAAAAAGTACTTGAGATTCTTTGTACCCATGCAAATAGAAGTGTTTCATCTATTGAGATATACAATTACCTCTATGAAGATCAGCCAGAGCGTGACTTTTCATCCAATGCTATCACTTCACTTATGAAAAGATTGAGACAGAAACTACCCAAAGAACTTATTAAAAGTGCCTATGGCATTGGCTATATTTTACAAATTAAATAATTTTTTGAATTTTGACATGTTCTGACAAACTTTTTGTCTATACTTCTAACACGAGGTGAAAAGGATATACATATATGCATAATATATGTTAAAGGAAGACACCTCCTAATCACTACACTAACGGCCGAACATATTTTAAA
>CAZXGY010000034.1:6851-9078 GCA_964640455.1 uncultured Sulfurovum sp. | reverse complement strand
GAGACTAACGAGGGTGTATGGGCGAAGCCTAGCTTTTTGCCCTCTGATCCTGACTCTAAAGGTATCTTGTTTTTAGATGAGATAAATACAGCACCTCCAGCTGTGCAAGCTTCAGCTTATCAGCTTATACTTGACAGAAAAGTAGGGGAGTATGAACTGCCTTCTGGGTGGAGCATCATCGCTGCGGGTAACCGTGAAAATGACAGAGGGGTAGTCTACAAGATGCCACCACCATTGGCTAACCGTTTTGTACACTTTGAAATGGAAGTAGATTTTGATGACTGGAAAGCATGGGCGTACAGTGCTAAAATAGATGCTTCTATTATTGGGTTTTTAGCCTATGATAAGTCTATGCTCTTTACCTTTGATGCCACTTCAAATGAGAAATCATTTGCTACACCAAGGTCTTGGGAATATGTAGATAGTATTGTTAAATCGGGTATAGATGGTGATTTAATATTAGATAGTATTAGTGGGGCTGTTGGTCGTGAGGCGGCTATAGGGTACATCAGCTTTAAGAAGGTGATGAAAGAACTTCCAGACCTTTCTACCGTACTAGATGGCACACTCACAGAGCTAGAAGAAGACGACTCCAAAGTAATGATGGCACTCTCCATCGGGCTTGTCAATGCACTCATAGAAAAACCTTCTTCTGAAGCCATAGACAATGTCTTAAAGTTCTCTCTTAAACTTCCAGGGGAGTTTTCCATTATGCTTGTAAAAGATATGCAACAAAATGGTATAGATGTGGAAGGTTCAAGTGAGTGGGGTGAGTGGGTGAGAGAGTTTGCTTACCTTTTAGCGTAAGTCTCTAGTCCCAAGACTTTATAACATAATTTGAGATGGTATAAGAGCTCTCTTCCTCTTGCTGTCGTATGACTTCAGAGGCTATCTCTTCATCGGTTTTATCCCATCTGATAGTAACTGTCTGTTTTCCCCATCTTAAGGCTCTGCTTTTATCACAACCCATATAGATATCAATTTTATTTTTCCAGCGTTTATTCATCTTATCAAGTACAGTATAGGTATGTTTATATCCATCTATATGCACTTTCGTACCATTTGTCAGACCTAATGCTAAAAGATCTCTAGAAACAGCGATAGACTTGACACTTGGTTTGAGTCTATTGTTCCATGCAGCTAAATAGGGTGTACGGTCAGTTTGACAGACATCTGATGTATAGGCACTTGCTGTTACTTTTCGAACAAGCTCTTTTTCTATAAGTATTTTATCTTTTACGACAAGTGTATGAAGATCTGGACTACAGCCTGTAAAAAAGAGTACCGATACAAGTGCAAAAATGAAAAGAGTATATCTATACATCTATATCAGTCCTAGCTGTTGTTAATCACTTTTGATTTAGCCAGTGCTGCTTCTATCTCTTCTTGGCTGATATCACCTGAGAGATCAAGGTTTACTTCCCCATCTTTTCCTGAGACTTCCATATTGGTTATTTTGGCTTTGGTTTCATCGGACATACATTCACATGCTCCTGTTGAGCAGTTTTCTACCATTTTTACGATGTTTTGTTTTTCTACGGCTCCTGTGAAAGCTATCTTCACACCTTCGCCTGTTTTAAATACGTTTTTATGAGTCGCCATTTAGTGTCTCCCTATACTGCATTTTAATGCTTGTGTTCATTTTGTTTTCCTTGACTTCGGCAGGCTCAGCCACCGATTTATTATTTTAAATTCGTAGGTTCGATATAATCGAACAAATATATGGATTGTATTCATGTTCGATTATATCGAACCTACAACCTTTGGCAACAATACCTCACGTATCTCAGCCAATGTCGCTTCAAATGCTTTATATTCTTTCCCATCAGGGTCTTCAAAACCTACGTGTATGGTTTTCACTGGTTTTGGAAACATAGGACAAGTCTCTTGTGCATGCCCACAGACAGTTACTACAAGGTCATAGTCATTGTCTATGACAGTCTCTAATGTTTTAGAGTGGTACTTCTCATCCCACAACCCTTCGTTTTCTAGTACCTTCTTGGCATTAGTATTAACCCTACCAGAAGCCTTCACCCCAGAACTCTCAGCCACTATGCCGTCACACTCAGCATTGATGAGTGCTTCAGCAATGATGCTTCTGCAAGAGTTACCAGTACAGAGAATGAGGACTTTTTTCATGGGGTTCCTTGGATTTAACCGTAGGGTTGGCTTTAGCCGACCACAAATAGATGTTATATAATGGTCGGCTGAAGCCAACCCTACATAT
>CAZXGY010000034.1:0-6751 GCA_964640455.1 uncultured Sulfurovum sp. | reverse complement strand
TAATTCTATAATAATGTTATTAGTAAAGTTAACAATACCAATAATTTTTCTCTTGTTTATATTTGAAGGTATTAATACGGAAATCTATCCTGTATCTCTACTAATATTTCCAATTATTATTTTTCTTTTATCATTTTTTAAAAACAAATCAATGTATTATATACTTTTATTTAATATCTTTTTCTCATTCTTCTATTCTATAGCTTATGTAACCTTTCCTCTAGCATATACTGTTCCTTATATGCAAGGCGTATGCTTGTTTTTTGATAATTATTTTTTAAGTATACAATATGGTTTTGAAATGAGTATGTTCATATTAGCTTTACCTAAATTATTTATAATAGTTTTGTTACATGGGGTAATGTTATATACATTATTAAAAACAAAAGTTAGAAATCAATATCAAATAGAGAATAATATAAATATTTTTTTGATGAATATATTAGCTTATGTCGCTTTTTTAATTATCTGTATATTTATTTATGTTTATCAAAACTAAGTTATACACCCACCCTCAAACTTAGGCACCACCATCTCCAAATAAGAAACTTCTTTCAATATATCTTGTCAAAATCTATATGGTAAGTCTAGTCTCATCGTTTAGAGAACCTATGGTTTGTAAGAAGTCTACGGTAGAGTCATTCATATTATTTAATTTGAAAATGCATCATCTACGATTTGGCAGAGTGTATGCCCAAAGAGTATATGCATCTCTTGTATGCGTGGAGTATCATCTGAGGGCACTACAAGGTTAACATCACATAACTCGTTCATCTTGCCACCATCACGTCCTGAGAGTCCTAGAGTTGTACATCCTAGCTCTTTTGCCGTAGTGAGAGCTGAGATGATGTTATCTGAGTTTCCAGAGGTTGAAATGCCTATGAGTAAGTCACCTTTGTTAGCGAGTGCTTCTACTTGACGGTCAAAGACTCTTGAATAGCCGTAGTCGTTGCTAATGGCAGTAAGTGCTGAAGTGTCAGTAGTGAGGGCAATAGCAGGCAGACCTCTACGTTCAGACTTGTACCGTCCTGTAAGTTCTGCTGCAATGTGTTGAGCGTCAGCTGCAGAGCCACCGTTACCACAGAGGAGTACTTTGTTACCACCTTTAAGTGTCTCAACGATGAGTTTAGATGCCTCTTCAAGAGGGGTTTCCATATTTCCGATGACGGCTTTGATGGTTTCTAAATGTGCTTCAAACTCTTTAGCTATTACTTCAATAACACTTGTCATTTTGTATCCGTTCTATGATTTTAGTAGTACTCTTACCATCGACAAACTCAACTAAGCGTAGTTCATCAGCTATGTCTTGCCCTACGACATCTTTACCTTCGTAGTCTCCACCTTTTACCAATATGTGTGGTTGTACAGCTTTGATGAGCTCATAAGGTGTGTCATCATAAAACTTTACCACATAGTCTACAGCTTCAAGTGAGGCTAAAATGTAGGCTCTGTCATCTTCAGAGTTAATTGGACGGCTTTCACCTTTGAGTCTACGAACACTCTCATCGGAGTTGAGTCCTAAGATGAGTACATCACCATAACTTTTAGCCTCTTCTAGATACTTGACGTGTCCTACATGTAAGATGTCAAAACAGCCGTTGGTAAAGACTACTTTTTTACCACGTTTTTTAAGTTCGCTACTGAGTAGGGCTATCTCTTCAAGGGTTTTGATGTGTGAGTTAGAGGTAGATTTGTTCAAGCTAGACTCATACTCTATAATCTCATCGAGGGTTGCAGTGGCAGAGCCTATTTTACCTACGACTACACCTGCTGCGAGGTTGGCAAATTTTACGGATTGGTCTATATCATAGCCTGAGGCTAGGGCAAAGCCTAAAGAGGCGATGACAGTGTCACCAGCACCTGTAACATCGAAAACTTCACGTGCTACTGTTGGGTGGGTACGTAAACTCTCATCATAAAGGGCAATACCTTCTTCACTAAGCGTGATGAGAGAGATGTCAAGCTCACAATGCTCTTTTATCTGTTTGATAGATTGGAGTAAACTTGCTTTGTCTATGATGTCAATGCCTGAGGCTTCTATGGCTTCTTTTTTGTTAGGTGTAAGGAGTGTGGCACCTTTGTACTTAGCGAAGTCTGCACCTTTTGGGTCCACGAGTATCTTTTTATCTACAGCATTACATAGTGTGATGAGAGACTGCGTGAGTGTAGGGGTGAGTACACCTTTGCCATAGTCAGAGAGTATTACCATGTCAAATTGAGCTAACTCTGCTTTAAAACGTGCAACTATCTGTGCTTCTTGTGCTTCTTTTATGGGGTGAGTAGTCTCTTTGTCATAACGTAGTACTTGTTGTTGAGAAGCAATGATACGGCTTTTTTTAGAGGTGCTACGATTTGTTTGAACGATGAGTCCATCAGAAGAGACTTTGGCTTCAGTAAGCAGTTGCTTTAGTTCTTGGGCATTTTCATCATCACCGATAATAGAAATGACATCTACTTTAGCACCTAAGTCTATGAGGTTATGTATGACATTACCAGCTCCACCTAGTACGGAAGTCTCTTTTTCTATAGAAACTATCTGCACAGGTGCTTCAGGAGAGATACGCTCACATTTACCCCATAAGTAGTGGTCTATCATCAAATCACCGACAACTAAAATGTTTGGGGTTTTGTCTCTTAGTGCTATCATGCGTTGCCTTTAGAAATATTCAAGGGAACCTCTAATAATAGGTGATACCCACAACATCTCTAGCTTTTGTCTAGCCTAGGCACTCTTTCGCAGTCCTAGCCGTAGCTAAGTCAAGAAAGAGTAACAACGTATAGGCGAAAGCTAGTGATGCCCGAAGGGTGGACTTTGCAGACGCAATCTTGCACAAGATATTTACTGCGTCTTAGCTTTGGCTAGGACTTATAAATCTCTTGCACAATCTCACATCTGTAAAGACCCATTGTGGGTATTACCTATTATTAGAGTTTCCCGAAACTTATTATACTAACTTTTTTTAGAAACTAAAAGGAATACGCCTAAAGAGAGTGCCGATACAATGATAATAGAAGCTCCAGATGTTAAGTCATAGGTGTATGAAAGCCAAAGTCCTACAAGTGTAAAGAGCGTGGCAATGGCTCCTGAGAGGAACATCATAGAAAAGAGACTGTTCGATAGTTTTTCTGCGATGTAGACGGGTATGGTAAGCATAGCAATAACTAAAATAAGCCCTACAACCTTGATGGCAATGACTACAGTAAGTGCAGAGAGTACGAGTATGAGGGTGTAAAAGAAACGTACATTTACGCCACGCAACCCTGCATACTCAGAGTCATAAGAGACTGCCAAAATGTCACGGTAGCGTAGTGTTACGATAAAGAGTATCACTGCAAGTAATGCAGCCATAAAATATAAGTCCTCTGTACTCACTGCTAGTATGGAACCAAAGAGGTAGCTCATAAGGTCTACATTGTATCCTGGGGTAAGATCTACAAATATGACACCAATAGCCATACCTACAGCCCAAATGAGTCCTATAAAAGTGTCCATACGGTGGCGTTTTTTAAGTGTGAGTGCTGCTATGAGTAGGGCGGCACCCACTGCAAAGAGAGAAGCTCCTAGAAAGATAGGCAGACCAAAGTAGACAGCAAGTCCGATGCCTCCATATGAAGTATGGGCAATACCACCTGCAAGGAATACCATACGGTTTACCACGATGAGGGAGCCTATGATACCAGCAGCAAAGCTAACGAGTATCCCTGCAAGTAGGGCGTGTTGCATAAATTCAAATTGTAAAGCCTCTATCATGGTTTTAACCTCCATTTGCCTTCGACAGGCTCAGGCACCGAAAAGTTTGTGTCGGTCACTGAGCTTGTCGAAGTGTCATCGGTTGCTGAGCCTATCGAAGTACAACTGTTACAACTATCACTTCCAAGCATTTGAAGTAGTTCTATCTCACAAAAGTGTCCATCATTTCCATGGGTATGGAAGGTAGAGTGTTTGTCTGAGATGTCATGATAGGAGAGGTTTTTGTTCACGTGTGCAGCTTTGTTTGCATATTCTAAAATAACAGAAATGTCATGGCTTACTACTATCACGGTGATGTATGTGTTGAGCTCTTTAAGTAGCTCATAGATGTCACGTTGCCCTGTTATATCTATGCTTGATGTGGGCTCGTCAAGTATGAGTATCTTTGGATGAGCACAAAGTGCACGTGCTATCATCACCCTTTGGCGTTGTCCACCTGAGAGTGAGCCTATTTTGGTTTGTGCAAAGTCTGCCATACCTACTTGTTCTAAGGCACCCATGGCACAAAGCACTTCATGTTTACCATAGCCAAAGAGAGGACGTTTGCCTTCTACATGTCCCATCATCACTACTTCTATGACTTTTATAGGGAAGTCCGTGTTTACATTGGTATTTTGAGGAACATAACCAATACTACGTAGGCTATCTTTAGGTGCTTTTCCTAAGACTTTGACAGAGCCTATTTTAATGGGGTTAATACCTAGTATAAGCTTGAGTAGGGTAGATTTGCCTCCACCATTGGGTCCTATGATAGCGAGAAAGTCTTTCTCTTCTACCGTGAGATTAATGTTCTCAAGTACCTTTTGTGTCTCATAGGCAAAAGAGAGATCTTTTATCTCTATGACGTTCATTTAGTTTTGTCCTGCAATGGTTTTAGCAATATTAACGAGGTTCTCTGACCAGTTAGGAGCCATAGGGCTTACTTTAACCACGGGTATATGTAGTTCATTAGCAATTATTTTTGCAGCACTGTCAGAAAATTCTGGCTGGGTGAAGATAGCTTTTACTTTCTCCTCTTTTGCCTCTTTGATGAGATTTACCAACTCTCTAGGTTTTGGGCTTTTACCTTCTACTTCAGCAGCTATCTGTGTGAGGTTATACTCTTTAGCAAAGTACCCCCATGAGGGGTGAAAGACCATAAAAGTACGGCTCTGCTTAAGTGTAGAGAGTATCTCTTTTATTTGGGTATCTGTTTGTTGAACAGAATTTATAAAAGTATCTAGATTTTTTTTGTAATAGTCTGCATTGGCTTTATCTACGTCAATAAGTGCCTTGCAGATATTTTTTGCGATTATTTCAACATTATTTGGTGTTGTCCAGATGTGTGGGTCTTCACCTTTATGTTCATCATGTTCATGATGTGCTTGCACCATATGCATTTTCTCTACACCATCCGCAATGTCAATAATATTCATTTGACTATTAAGACTTTGAAACTTTGGTAGCCATACATGCTCAAACTCTACATCTATAGCAAAATAGATATCAGCCTTAGCCACAGCCATCATCTGTGAAGGCTTAGGCTCATAAGTATGAGGAGAGTTGCCAGGTTGTACCATGAGGCTAATATTTACCTTGTCACCACCGAGAGCTTTTAAAAAGGTTTGTTGGGGTAAGATGCTGACTATAGCATTGATATTAGAAAATATATATGATGTTAATAAGAGTAGTAATAGTGTGATTTTAAACATAAAGAGATTATAGCGAAATAGTAATGAAAAGCATCAAATAGTATTGATACTCTTTGCTATATCTTTAAATAGAGGTCGTTTATGATTGGGGATGATTAAGCAGTTATTACGTAGTTCTACTAGTGCTTCTCTCTGTTTTATGAAATTTTCATTTTCTTTTGAAAGCTCTAACAATTCCTCTATCAAACACCCAAAAGCCCGTATTTCCAAACGTTCTAAGCCATTACGTATTTCTACTTCTGTTGGTTCAAAGAATGATGCTCCACCAAAGTCACCCAAAATGCTGTTGGCATCAGCGTCTATCATAATGTTATGTGCATAGAAGTCTCCATGCATGATGCCACGTTCATGCATGTGTACAGCTGCTGCTGCCATGCCTTGGAGAATTTTAAGTGTATGAGCAAAAGAGAGCGTAAAACCTTCTGGGTAAACATCACGTGAGCAGGTTTTTAGTGTAGGAGGTAAGCCTAAGTTAAAAAAGTGTGAGGGAATGAGCTCTAACATTAGTACATCCTTGCCTTCTGGGTGCCCAGTGACTTTTGCTAGTACATCTACAAGATGGTCATGATGTCCCATAGAGATATTGATGTACATCTCTTCTTCAGGGAGTCCATCGGAGGTGATATCTCCTTTAAATACTTTTATAGCTACTTCTTTGTTTTCAAACAGTGCTTTAGAGATAAGCCCTGATGCACCTTCCCCTAGTACTTCTTTTATCTCTAATGTTTCCCAAGATATCTCTTTAAGTGCTGTATCGCAGTTAGGATGCTTTTCACAAAATGGGTTACCACTATAAGCTAGCCATGAAAGCTTAGGAAGTGTGAGTAGCCAGATTGGAAGTTCTGTGAGTTGATTGACGGCGATGCGTAGGAGTTCTAGGTTATGACAGTTATGCATGCTTTTTGGTAGGGAAGTGAGTTTATTCCCTGAAAGCATACATTTTTGTAACTGTTTTAAATCACCCATAGAATCGGGTAGTATTTTTAGTTCATTGTCCGTAAGTATAAGCCAACGGGTACTAAGAGGTAGGGCATTCTCTTTAAAGATACTGATTTGGTTATTGCGTATGCCTATCATTGAGAGGTTAGGGCATTGTGCGAGTACGGTAGGTACTTCTTTGAAGTTGTTGTTAGAGAGAAAGAGGATTTTTAGCTTTTTAAACAGTCCAAAATTTTTGGGTAAAGAGGTAAGTTTATTGTCTGTTAAGTCTAATACTTCTAAGGTCTCTGCTAAGTCAAATAGTTCTTCTGGAAATGTCTCAAGTCCACAAGCTAGCTTAACTCGTAAAGCACCATGTAGGCTACCTGAC
>CAZXGY010000033.1:0-9432 GCA_964640455.1 uncultured Sulfurovum sp. | reverse complement strand
CCCCCGTTTTTACCATTAAGTCAAAAATGTACTATTGGTATTACTCTTTTCTGCTTCTTTGCTTAATGCACAAGAAGTGGTAGCAAAAAAAGATTGTGCAAAGGTCACCGCTTCATTTAAAATGATGTCAGAAGGAACGAGGATAAATCATAAAAATATTACAATGTATGTAAAAATACTTGATAGTATATCTACAAAGGAAGAAGAGAAAAATAGAGCACGTAAATTCATAGAAGATATGAATCAAAAAACAAGAGACCGTGCATTGAACAGCCAATATCCAGAGATGTACGAAGAAATGAAAAAGACTTATATTGTTAATTGTAGCAGTTTTACAGCAGAGAATAATGCAACTATTAGTGGATTGATAGATAGAAGTGTTGACTTCAATAATATTATGGTTAAAGTTTTGGGTGATGAACTGTCGTTGTCTAAAGTAAAATGATAAATATTACATAGCATAGTTCTATAAAAAGTGAAGGAGAAACAGTTGAAAAATATGTTAATGGTGATAGTAATACTAAATGTATTTCTTATGTCAAAAGAGACAGTAACCCCCAAAAAGATTAAAATAGAAACAGCACTACAAGAGATAGTTTCTTTTTATTCCAAAGAGACAAATAATACGGCAATACTACTGTTGGTCACCAAAGAGGGAAAAAACTATAAAGCAGCAGCTGGTTTAGCAGATAGAGAGAATGACCGTCAAGTTAAATGTGATGATCTTTTTGAAATTGGAAGTGCCACTAAAGTATTTACAGGAATCTCCATTTTTCAACTCATTGAATCAGGAAAACTCTCCTTGAGTACCAAGCTGAAAACCTTTTATCCTCAAGGGAAGATCACAGAACTGGCAAACTACAAAGGTAAGAACTATTGGGAGGATGTAACAGTGGGTATGCTATTGCAGCATACAAGTGGTTTTATAGACTATTTCAATGTTTATGGTGATGATAGCAAAGCATTGAAAATATTGGGAGGGAAAGAGAAGCATTTTACCTTTTCTCAACTCATTAATCTTTCAGTCTCTTTTGGTGATGCCAACTTTAAACCTGGAACTCAATTTAAGTACTGTAATACCGGTTATATTATACTGGGTGATATTATTAGTAAAGTATCAGGTATGGACTGGCATGACTATATACAGAAACATATTTTAGACAAAGTGGGAATGAAGCATACTTATTTTGGTTCACGTATCAGTCCTGAGTTGAGAGATACTATGCCAAAAGGGTATATGGATTTTAAAGCAGTATTTATGGCACCTTCACTGGCAGGATCTGCGGGAGAGATTATCTCTACATTGGATGACCTAGCTTTACTAATGCAAGTATGGGCAAAAGGGACACTCTATAAAGATGATAAAACATTGACCCTTCAAATGGAGCATGGGTTTCATTTGGAAAATCAAAAGATCAAAAATTTCTTCTATGGTTATGCAATTATGAAACAGGAAGGGTTCTACGGTCATGGTGGACAAACCTTAGGTTTCCAGTCTTACATGACTATCAATCCTAAGACAGGGGTAGTGTACATTGTGGGTACTAATGATTCTACTGTAGGAAGTATGGATCTTTTTATGCAATTGGCAAATATAGAATTTAGGAAATAAGATAGAGTATTGAGGCGTTATAATATTTGTCAGGCTAGTTAGCTATTGTATGTGTTGAAAAGTATGCTACAATGTTTGCACTTATACAGCCAAGGAAGTTAATGTCTATTTGTACATACAGTAAGGCAATTTTATTTTCATTTTTCATTATCTCTACACATTTATATGCTGATGATGAAATGCATAAGTATGATGTGGAGTCAGGTATCATATTTTATACCATAACAGGCGGTACTCAACTCACACAAGAGACCAACTTGAGTATAGAAGGTAGTTTAAAATTACGTTTTAAAGAGTGGGGTGATGTGAAGCTCGAAGAAGAGCGTGTAGTGGTTTTAACCACAGGAGCTATTCAACATAAGCAAGAAATTAAGCGACTAGAAAAAGAGACAAATGATAAAGTTATTACAGTTGATTATAAAAATGAACAGCTTTTAGAACGTAATAAAAATAATATTGTTTCCAATACCCTCAAAGAAACAGAAGGGTTAGTAGAAAAAGGTGAAGAGACCATCTCTGGATACCCATGTAAAATATGGGTAGGAGAGGGTATTGAAAAGTGTATCTATAAAGGTATAGTGTTAAAACAAGAAACCCATCTCTTTGGGGTTTCTTATCTAAAGTTAGCCACACAGATAGTGTTTAATTTTAATGCTTCAAAAAATGATTGTACTATGCCTGATTATCATATTCATAAATTTGGACTGATTAAAGATAATATTAAAACAAAAAACAATGCAAAAACAGAAAACTTTTGCAAGATGTTTAAGGAAGAATCTCATAACTTTAAAGAGAAAAATAATTTCCCCAAAGTAAATTTAGCAGATAAAGAGCGTCAAAAGTTTATTAATCATATATCAAAAGATATTTTTAAAAGACAAAAAGAGCATCTTCCTAAACTACTTAACTTGTTAAAAGAGGAAAGAGTTTGTTTGCAAAAAGCTGAAAACGCCTTAGAGGCAAATCAGTGTTTAGAGTCTCTTTCTGCCTTAAAAATACAATCCAATAGCATAGAAGATGACTATATAGTGTCATGGGATGATAAGAATAAAGAAAAACTTCTAGATAAAATAGAAGATAAACTTATCTATATGCAATCACGTATTTCTTGTGTTAATCGTGCAAAAAACATTACAGATCTCTCTGCGTGTATGAAATAATATATTTATGAAATTTTACCGTATATACATAGAGATTACTAACGTATGTGGGCTTTCATGTAGTTTTTGTCCGACAAAAGAGTTACCCAATAAAGAGATGGATTTAGATTTTTTTGAGTCTGTTATACAACAAGCTAAAGAGTATACCAAAGAGATAGTCTGTCATGTGGTAGGTGACCCATTAACCCAATCAAATCTACATGAGTATCTTGATATCATTCATAAGTATGGACTCAAGGCTATGCTTACCACAAGTGGTTACTTTTTAAAAAAACATAGTTACGATACACTTTTTCATCCTTGTGTAAAGCAGATAAATATCTCACTCAATAGCTTCAATAAAAATGATACGTCTCTTACCTTTGAACAATACATTAAACCTGTTTTAGCACTCTGTGAAGCGAAACTACTAAGAGAAGAAGAATTGTTTATCAATCTTCGTGTATGGAATTTAGATATGATAATGTCTGAGCGTAGCTTTAATGATACACTTTTTGAAAAGTTATCTTCAGCTTTTGATACCTCTTTGTCATTAGATACAATTTATAAAGAACGTCCTAAGAGTATACGTTTGGCCTCTAAAGTACTTGTACATTTTGATAATTATTTTGAATGGCCATCACTAAACAATAAAACCTATGGTGATGGAACCTGTCAAGGTTTACAGTCACATATAGCCATACTTGCATCAGGAAAGGTAGTACCTTGCTGCTTGGATTGTGATGGTATTATAGAGCTTGGTGATTTACATGAAAAGTCATTAAAAGAGATAGTAGGGTCTAAACGTGCTAGTGTAATGCTAAATGGATTTAAAGAAGGTAGAGCAGTAGAGGAACTCTGTCAAAAATGTTCTTACAAAGATAGGTTTAATTAACCTATCTTTATTATGGAGAGATTGATTTAATCTAAGTCTGGAGTGATTCTTTCAAATCTTGTACCTTCCATAGTAAAGTTCCCCATCATACCTGTAGAGTCAAATACAAAACCAACCATGTTGGAACCAAAGTCTACATCATCAAGTTCTTCATCGTTGTTCCAGTCTGCCATAGCTACATTGAAGTCCATATCTGTGTCCCAGTCATCGTCATGCATAAACTTTTTAAGTGCGGCATCAGAGGTAAATACGATAATAAGTGAGTAGGTTTGCATACCTGCTTGAAAACCCATAGAGGCTGATGTAATACTATAATACCCTTTTGTTGCACCATCTACACGCAATGCTCCTTCACCATATTTACCACCGAAGAAAAATCCTGCTTCTTTTACATCAGAAAAAACAACATACCCTTTTGCTTTTTCTAAGTAAGCTTTACCACCATTGACTTCATTATAAAAAACAGAAAGAGCACCATTTGTATCACTGTCTATTTCACGTGCACTGTCTTCTGCCAGTGTAAGGTTAGTAAGTGCAAAAAGCACAAGAAGTAGTTGAGTTGCATACTTTAATATCTTCATAATTAATCCTTTTATGATATGTTTATAATTTAGTATAACATAATATTAATATAGAATAGTGATTTATATCAATTATTAAGATAAAAAATATATATGATTAAAAAAAGAGGTGAAAGGTGACAAAGCCATGATAGCTTTGTCTGTAGGGAGAAAGGGTTATGGTTTAATTCTTTTAAACTTGGTTCCTTCCATTGTAAGGCTACCCATCATACCTTTGGAATCAAATACAAATGCAACCATGTCATCATCAAAGTCTATATCGTCTAGTTCTTCTTTTGAATTCCACTCAGCCATAGCGATTTTACCATCTACATCTGTTTTCCAGTCATCATCAAGTAAAAATTTATTTAAAGCAGCGTCTGAAGTAAATGCGATAATCATAGCATATTGCTGTGCACCCATCTGCATACCGACAGATGCAGATTTTATGCTGTAGTAGGCTTTAGTAGTACGTTTTACACGAAGAACACCTTCACCATATTTACCACCGATAAACATACCCGCTTCTTTAATGTCTGGAAAAACAAGAAATGCTTTTGCTTTTACAAGAAATGCATCTCCGCCATTATTTTCAGCGATAAATTGATTGATTGCTTCATTTGCATCTTTGTCAAGGCTATCTGCCGATTTTGCCATACTTGTTGACGTTAGTCCAATTAATATTACAAAAAGTAATGTTAATGATTTATATTTTGTCATCATTTTTCCTTAGTTTAAATAATTTATCTATATTGTAACATATAAAGAATATTAATTAAATTATGGTGCGATTCTTCTAAATTTTGTACCAGCAATACTAATAGATGCCATGAGACCTTTTTCCCCATAGATAAATGCAATGATAGGTTTTTCAAAACTAAATGATGTTAAATCTTTACTTTTACCCCAGTCAGATACTGTAATAGTACCATCAACACCAGCTTCCCACCCATTACTGTTTACAAAATTATCGAGTGCAGTATCTGAAAGAAAAGCTATGAGCATAGTATACTTTTGTGCACCTGCTTGAAACCCGATAGAAGCTGCTGCCATCTCATAGTAATATTTTGTTTTCCCGTCAATACGTAGGGCACCTTCTCCATACTTTCCTCCTATAATTAATCCAGCTTTTACTACATTTGGAAAGACAAGATAACCTTTTACTTGTGGAAGAAAGTTTTCACCACCAGTCACCTCTTTTTTAAATTTTTCAATGGCAAGATCTACTTCAGTATCTATTTGTGTGGCTGTTTTAGCCAATGTGATTTGTGTAAAAAAGAGTGAGAGAAGTATCGTTACGATGAGGGGATTTAATTTTTTAATGTACATTATTGTTCCTTTAGTTAAATTATCATATTATATCATATGATAATTAATGGAGTTCTAATGATGGAAAAAATAACGATTAAAGCCTACGCAGTAAAACATAAATTGAGTATATTTAATGTAATGAAAATGGTTAAGTCTGGGAAATTAAAGACTACAGTAGAAGAGGAAAACAGTAAGGAGATAACCTATATTTTGTTAGATGATAAAATAGAAGAAGAGGTAGAAAAGAGTATCGTACCTATGAGTGAACGAGAAAGTGCTACAATAAAAAAAGAGTTAAAACAACTTAGAGTTGAAATAGTAGCATTGAAAAATGACATAGCGTTACTCAAAAAGGCTATACCGTAGTGATAAAAACAGATAAAAAAGTAGCATATATAACAGATGAAATATATTTGGAGCATGATACTGGTACCATGCATCCAGAGTCTCCTCAAAGATTAATGGCTATTAATACGGCTATCGTACCTTTGAAAAATAGACTTATTTTAAAGGCACCCATTAAAGTATCAGATAATATTCTTTCTTTAGTACACACTGATGAGCATATTGAAACTATACGTTCTGCATCAGAATCTGGTGAAAGTATTGATTCTGATACTCTCTGTTCTGTTGAGTCTTACCGTGCTGCTAGTATGGCAGTGGGAGCAGGAATAGTTGCTATAGATGGTATAAAAGCTGGGGAGTTTGAGCGAGCATTCTGTGCTGTGCGTCCACCAGGGCATCATGCCACACCTACACAAGCTATGGGTTTTTGTCTTTTTAATAATATTGCTATCTCTGCACGTTATGCACAAAGTATTGGTTATAAAAAGGTGATGATTATTGATTTTGATGTACATCATGGTAATGGTACACAAGATACATTTTGGGAAGATGATACAGTGTTTTACTTTTCATCTCATCAATCTTTTGCCTATCCTGGTACGGGAGCTGAAACAGATAAAGGGGTAGGCAAAGGTAAAGGCTATACAGCAAACTTTTTTATGATGCCAGAGAGTACAGATAATGAACTGCTTGATATTTATGAAAATGATTTACCCCCTCTTATAGAACATTTTAATCCAGATATTATTCTTGTCTCTGCAGGGTATGACTTGCATGAGAGTGATCCTCTTGCACAGCTCAACATAACTACAGATGGTATACGTACAATGGTACGAGGCTTACTCGATATGAAAGAGGTACCTTTTGTTTTCTTCTTAGAAGGTGGCTATGATGTACGTGCTTTAGGTGAAAATGTAAAAGTGACTTTAGAAGAGATGTTAAAGAAATAGTTTACAATTAATAGATATTCATAAATTTAACTTATATTCTGTTATACTTTATTTATGTATATAATAAAAAATATCGCAGGGCATCTAGCCAAATCGTTTTTATCTAACCCTCTTACACCAATTTTAGCTATGGCAATTTTGATTTTAGGATACCTCTCTTTAGAGATTATGCCTAGAGAAGAAGACCCTCAGATAGAAGTGAGTGGAGGGTCGATTATTGTTGCTATACCAGGAGCAACACCGCAAGAGATATCTAATGTTATCATCAAACCACTTGAGCGACGTATACGTGAAATCAAGGGTGTAGATAACGTATATGGTATGGCTATGAATAATGTGGGCATGATAAATGTACAGTATCTCATCGGTGAAAATAGGGAATCATCGAATTTGAAACTGTATGATAAAGTCATGCAAAATATGGATAAACTCCCAAAAGGAACCATGCCACCTTTGGTGAAACCTTTTGATATTGATATAGATATCCCTATATTAACAGTGGCTTTTTATAAGTTAGATGATAACAGGATAGATACAGTAAAGCTCTATAAAACCATACGTGAATTACAACAAAATATCAATGCCCTAGAAAATGTTTCCAAAACCACACTTAAAGGGGCAAAACGCCCACAGTTTAATGTACTGATAGACCTGCATAAACTCTCGGTTTACAACATATCATTAGGGCAAGTGGCACAAGCGATACAGTCTATCTCAGCAAATGCTCCAGAGATTGATGTACCAACACATACGGGTAAACTCATTGTTTTTGGTGTAGAAAATGCCATAGAAAATATAGGTGATTTACAAGAGCTTATCATTGCTGAATATATGGGCTCACCTATCTATTTGCAAGATGTTTCAACTGTGGAGTATAGCTATGATATACAAAACTATGTGACATCACTTATTACGTATAAAGATTCCAACAATACATTTAGAGATGCAGGTGAACAGATAACGATGACTATCTCCAAGCTCAAAGGAACCAATGCCGTACTTATTGCAGAAGATGCCATACGTGAGATACAAAAGGATAAAGAGTCTTTACTTGAAGCAGGTGTAGGGTTTATTGTGACACGTAACTATGGTGAACGTGCAAATGAAGCAGTCAACGAGTTGGTTCATCATCTTCTTATAACCATATTTATTATTGCACTGATATTGATACCATTCTTGGGATGGAGAGAATCTATGGTAGTAACGATTGCTGTACCTATGATATTGGCAGCCACACTTTTTATTGCACTTATGACCGACCAGACCATCAATCGTATTACACTTTTTGCTTTTCTTCTCTCCTTGGGGCTTATCGTGGATGATGCCATTATTGTGATAGAAAATATCCATAGACGTCTGCATCTGAAAGAGTCTGAGGGGTTAGAGTTTGATGAAATTATTATTCAAGCCACTGATGAAATAGGACCTTCAACAAATATTGCCACCATAGCTATTATGTTAACGATGATACCTATGGCGTTTGTAGGTGGTATGATGGGACAATTTATGAAGCCCATACCACTCAACGTTCCTGTAGCACTGGCTATTTCTCTCTTTGTTGCCTATGTATTTGCTCCATACCTTGCCCGTAAATTTATCAAATATGAGAAGCATGAAAAAGATGAAAAAGTTGAAGATGATAAAACAGAAGAGGAGGGTAAAGTATAATGGAAAAACTGATTTATAAAATACTTGACTCTAAATTCAATAAACTTATAGTTATTCTCCTCGTTATTTTTGCGATGATAGGTGCCGTGATGATGATACCGTCTAAACTGGTCTTAGCGCGTATGCTACCTGGGAAAAGTGCCAATACATTTACTATTTATGTTGATACTGCAAGCAACGCCTCCATAAGAGAGACAAAAGCGGTGACCTCTTGTATAATAGATAGACTAAAAAAAGAGAAAGAGATTACCGATATGGAAGTCTATCTTGGTCAGGGTGCTCCACTTGATTATGCTGGACTTGTTAAAGGAAGTGCACTTAAAAGACTACAAAGTCAAGCAGAAATTGTGGTAAATTTAACAGATAAACATGCAAGAGATGAACCTTCTTATAGGATGGTGCATCGTATTCGTCCTCTTATCAATCAAGCTTGTGACAACATTACCCCAAATACTTCCATAAAGTTTATAGAGATGCCATCAGGTCCTCCTACACTAGCTACTATAGTCGTGGAGCTCTATGGTAAAAATAGTGTGGTTCTTCGTGATATGGCTTTTAAAGTTTCTAACGTACTTAAAGAAACTGAGGGACTTGTTGATATAGATATTATGCAAGATGATATCTATAGAAAATATGCCATTATCCCAAATAAAGAAAAAATTATTAAAAGTGGACTGAGTGTTGAACAGGTCAATAAAATAATCTATCTTGCATTTAAAGGAATGGAAATAGCAGTTAAAAATACGCGTAATCAACAAGATCAGATTCCTATTTTTGTACGGCTCAATGATGAAACAAGAGAATTAACCAGAGGTGATAAAGATTCACTTCTTACAAAGCTCTCTTCATTAGAACTTATGAATCGTAGAGGGGCTATGGTACCTATGCCAGAGGTAGTAGATGTCCAGTTTCACCACGTTATGGTTGCCTAGTTTTATAAATGGAAAAGTGA
>CAZXGY010000032.1:2845-9564 GCA_964640455.1 uncultured Sulfurovum sp. | reverse complement strand
TTATCACTAAAAATAAAACCCCAATGCCATACCAAACAATCAGTGGCAGAATTTCAAAACTCTTTAGAAAACTTTTCAATAATAACCTAGATTATAAAAAAGATTCTAAAATTTGGGCAAGTATGTATACCCTACGTCATACAGCACTGACAAATATCTATGCACATACGAGTGATATTTATGCAGCTCAGGCAATTGCTAACCATTCCAGTATTCAGATGACACAACGTTACGCTAAACGAAGTGAACATTTAAAACGTACAGCTGTTGAAGGTCTATAAAACAGTAGGTGCATTGTTCTTATGCTTAGACCTTCTCAATCCAATACTTTTAAGTTTATTAATTTGTTTTTTGCATTCATTAACAAATTTCATATCCCCTGAAATAGTCAATGAGTCCAATTCCCAACCTTTTAATATGACTAACTTTAGCATATCTGATACATCTTCAGATAACGAAGCTGACTTTTTTAAAACTATTTTATCAGAGTAATCGACGATAGTTGTATCTTTAGATTTAAAAGTTGTAATATCATACATTTCACTACGAATTACATTAAAATGACTGGCTAAATGTTCAACTTTTTGTTTTTCCCTTTCAACATTACAATATATAGTAAGTAATAGTCTTACTTTGTACCTAAAAAATCGTAGTTCTTCATCCAGCTCTGTCTTTTTTCTTTTATAACTGCTAACTTGACTTTTGAGGACAACTTTTTTCTTCTTTTTCTTTTGATTTTTCATTAATATTATTGTAATATCTGACCAGCTCTTACCTATTTCTGAAAAATTCATAGTCATTTTCATTTGTTTCTTTGTAACTAGGGAAAGTCCTGTTTTTTTACGCTTGTTATCCTTGGTTTTAGATGTTTTAAAACTTACTTTTTTATATCCCATTTCTAGCATCAACTCTTTTAATTCTTTTTCATTCTTGGCATTATCAATGGCATTATTAATGTCATTACAAACCAAGCTTTTAAAATTAGACTTTTGATTTGTATCAATCTTTGTCTTATCAAATGATTTAATCATTAATTTACGAGTATCAATTTTAAGGATATTAAATTTATCAACTACAATATTCATACTATCGGAGCCAAAACCATGAGCATACTTTAAAACTTCTCTATCAAAAACTTTTGTCATATCTAAAGTAATTTCTTCATTATTTTTCAAAGTTTCTATCATTTCAATTTGTTCTTCTGGGAGTGAAAAATATATTGACTCTTTCAAATTGATATCTTTATACCAATAATCTACGTCAAACTCTGATAGCCTCTGATTCACAATTGACATAATCTTTAAAAAATAAGAAATATTTTTACTGTGTTGGTAATGAGTATATAACAGATTAAGACTCTTTTCTAACCTACTTTCATCAGATAAATAATTAATAATCTTCTCTTTATTTCCCTCATTGAAAAGCCAACTCATACTCTTTACAGAAGCTTCTTGTTTTTTTGTTAAGCCTGTATCTCGTTTTGTATCTGCAAAATGAAATGTCAAGCCATACTGCTCTGATACTTGTTTTATTGCTTGTCTTAAATATGTAAAATTTAAACCTAAGCGTGCATTTTTATGTCCCAAAAAATGAAAGTGTGGATTAACTATTTTACTATTGTCAAAATGTTGATTATGGTATGCACTTAATAGACCATCAAACTTTATAATCCTCGTTCTATTTCTTGGAATTTTTTTATTATCTTTTGTTGTATACGAACCATTTTTTTCAGTTACTTCAATTTTTAAGTTTGAAACTTCTTCTAACATTTTTTCCATCACGTTATCTATTTTTTCTTGTGTATCGTAACCTTTGCTAATACATAAAGCAGTATCAACACTGCATGTGAAATGAACAAAGTTTTGTTCATCCTTATCCACATTAAGATTATCTATTATTAGTGATGCGTGATCTTTAATGTGTAGTTGTATATTGAATGCCATTTTATATCCTAATATTTCAAGCCCACAAAAATCGATAGATTTTATGTGGGCAATACCTGATTCCAAGTTAGGTACTTTTTCTTAATTTTCCTCCAAAAAATACACTATTTTTGGAAAAAAACCTGTCCGCTACTTGTCAAAACGTTGTGACATGCTCGTCACAACGTGTATCCAACTTGTAATATATTGTCTGAACATTTTTTAAGCATTGTAGTAAAAACTATCGTGAAAAATATACAAGTGCTGGGTAAAACATTGCTCCTAACCCAAAGGAAAGTACAATAAATGTTGACCCAAGTAATCTTGAAAAATGTTTCGTATGAATAACTCGTTTCTCATAAGTATTCAATATTTTTTCAATATCATCGTATTTGTGATGAAACATCAATACCAATTCTTGTATTTCTACCGATATTTTTGAAAGTTCATTAACATTTTTAATACTAGAATCAAATTTTTTTACAACTTGTTTTACAACTTCAGTATGAATAGTATCAATATTGATTTTATCAATCACCTCTGTTGTTTTTGATGCTAGGACAGCATCAAAATTTTCTATCGTTTTATCAAGATTATGATTCACCTTTTTTAAGTTTTTTGATGCTGGAATTATTTCTTTATTTATCATAATCCTCAGATATGACAACTCATCAATTAAATCTAGTAATACTTCCCCTTCTAGAATTGCTATTTTATTTTTTACATCTTTCATATTTACTC
Organism: uncultured Sulfurovum sp.; assembly: GCA_964640455.1. GTDB lineage: Bacteria > Campylobacterota > Campylobacteria > Campylobacterales > Sulfurovaceae > Sulfurovum. The sequence goes on along the minus strand of CAZXGY010000032.1, from coordinate 6,901 downwards.
CTCCACTATATTTTTCATACTATAAATTCGTTTAGTGAGTTTAATCACATCTTGTGCTAATCGAACAGAAGAATTTTGTTTTTTAAAATATTCTTCTCCTTTTAGTGCCCATTCATTCTTTTTACTATACAAGTTTTCTAATAGTTCTTCCGCACCAATAAATGCATCCAATAATCCATGCTGATATATATTCTTCAAAATAGAAAAAATAGGAGATGCTTCTAAAAAATACACCTCCTCTATATCATCCAATATATCTTCATTGATAGCATCTACCCCATATTTAACACTCCCATAAATTCCAAGAAATTGTGATTTTATACTATCTTCATCAAGATTATTTACTTGATTCAATATCAAATAAATTTTTGCATCATTTGATGCATTTTTTATTTCTGAAATTGTTTCGATAAGATTATCAATCTGTTCAATATCGTCACCAATTGGAATAATATATATCAAACCTTCAACTACACTATTTTTAATAGTTTTCAAAAATATATGTGTATCAGCTCCTCCTCCTACATCTATAATAGAAATGTCGTTATTATTTGTGATTCTTTTAAGTTCTGCCTCATCTACAACACTCTCACTATCTTTAGTTGACAAATCCTTAAATGTGATATAGCGAGATTTTATTCGTATTGTATTATTATCATCAATTGAATACACAGTAATTTCTTTATCTGTTCCTGCAAATAGTACTGGCAGTACCATACTTGATACAATTGTTTTTCCTGTTCCACCTTTTGTAGAAACTACAACAAATGTTGTTTTTTTCATTTTCAATCCTTATGTATATTTGCAAAAAGCTTTTTTGAATTGCTTTTCACTTCTTTTTTCTGATTATTATCCACATTTTTTTGAGTATTTCTCAAACAAAACTGCCGAATATTTTCACTACTTGTTTCAATATTTTTCTTATCTTTTAACCAGTCACGAATACTAGATAACGTCACACCATTTGCTCTAAGTTTCAATACATCATCTTTACATTCATGAAGTACACTTTGTTTCTGTTTCTTCAACAAATATTCTATTTCTTCTTCTGTAATTGCCATAATTTCATCTCTCTATCAAAAAACTTGCTACTTCACGAATGGAAAACATCACGCTCCCACGAACTAATTTTGACTTAATTAATCCTTCTTTACGCATCCTATCAAGGGTTGTTATAGAAATACCACCTAATTCTTTTGCTGTTTGTTTTTTAGTTAAGAGTGAGCTCATATACTCTGTTTTAAGCTCTTTTCTTTTTTCTTCAATTTCTTTTATTATCATTACACTTCCTTTGTAAAATACGCCAAAAATTTGACATAGTTATCCTGTTGCATATTTGCTATACCTAACAGGAACCTAAGGTTGACTTTTTATTTTGAATTCAACTAAAAGAGAGTATAATTTGATTTCCACAATCAAGGTAAAGTCTCTTTTGGCTTTATCTTTTATTTATTTTGTTCTCATTTTCACCCTCCTTTTTTAATCTTTCACCATTCTAGCAAAAACAGTATGCAAAAAATGGCAAAATTATTCAAATCTTCTCATATTTTTCACCATATTCCACCTACTAAATCTCTAAAAAGACCTCTACAGCGTGCTTTAAAATATTTTTATTTTTTTTGAAATTTGTAAATTTATGAAAGGATATGTATTGTTTTATGGATGGTTGTATGAGAAAAGAGAAGTTTGGGGGTTTATATATAGTCCAAGTTTTCTTTAAACTTTAGACCATATTGAATGACTACGGTGCACACACCGTAGTCATATCATCAGCACTATTAACAGTACCAGTATAGATATCCCATCCTGTTAGACAGAAGTCTAAAGTCTCATCTGCTTTGATATCATACTGATTTGTATCATCTATGATGAGTTTTTGACCATCTACACCTAATGCATTTGATAGTCCATGTATGTCTATAAGTTGAGTATTGTTTTGTATACTTAGTGTTCCTGTGACACTTTTTAGACGTATGAGTTCATCCACGGTGGTGATATTACTGTCTTCTATCACAAAGTTACCATTAACCTCCAAGAGTCCTGCAAAGCCACTCATCTCTGTATCTTCAAGTGCTGTACAGTTGATGTTTCCATTGTACGTACCTGTTGATTCTACAAAATTACTGTAGAAAGTAAGTGAGTCAATGTTACATCGTTTACCTAGTACATCTCTTAGTCTATCTGCATCACTTGCTACATATGTATAGCCATCACAGAGTCTACGCATATCATCTGCGATGTTTCCAGCTGTATCATACAAGTCCCATCTACTAGCACAAAGGCTACCAGTACTGTCTGCTTTAATAGCATATCCTGTGTTGTCTATATAGATTTTTTTACCATCTACTCCTACTAAGTTAGTAAGTCCTGAAATATCATCTAGATTACTGTTATGATACATTTTAACCACCCCTTGAACAGTAGTCAAAGAAGCCAAACCATCTAGGTTGAACATTTGGTTATACGAGATATTGAAGAGACCATTTACTGTGGTTAAAGAGCTAAGTCCACTAATATCTGTAATATTATTGTTATAGAGATAAAAATACCCTCCAATACTACTAAGATTAGAAAGTCCATCTAAGTTAGTCAAGTTATTATCGTTAATGGAGAAACTTCCTTCTATCTCATTGAGTATACTAAATTTCAACAAGTCTTCATCTGTAAGTTCTTGGTAAGCACAGTCTAGGCTTGTGTCGTACACTCCTGTAGCTTCATCAAAGTGTGCTGCAAACTGTGCATAAGAGACTGAACATTTGAGTTCCATAACAGCTCTAAGCTGTTCTGCTTGTGTCAATGCAGCCCCTGCACCACATACCAATGTCATATTATCATCTATATCTCCATTGATATCTTTTAAGTCCCATGTAGCTGAACAGAATTTTAAACTACTATTGGCTTTAGTAGTGTATTGGTTTGGAGTAATATAAAGTACTTTACCATCAATACCTACTATGTTACTTGCACCTGATATATCTGTCAAGTTTGGATTATTTCGTAAGGCTACATAGCCTCCTACATGAGTTAGATTACTTAAACCATCTAAGTTTGTCAACTGATTATTCTCTACATTAAAATTATTTCCTACTCTAGTAAGGCTACTCAACCCATCTACATTGGTCAATTGGTTACTTTGTAGATAAAACAGACCACCTACACTTGTTAAGGCACTCAAGCCATTGACATCAGAAAGTTTATTATTCTCTAAATAGAAGTTATTCCCTACTGTTTTTAGACTACTCAAGCCATTTATATTTGTAAGTTTATTATTCCTTAGGTAGAGTTCAGAACCTACACTTTCTAGTTTTGCTAAGCCATCTACATTGATGAGTTTATTATTCTCTAGATACAACGTACTACCTACACTTTTAAGATTACTTAATCCATCAAGATTTGTTAAGTTGGCGTTACTATAAATTTGGAGAGACCCTCCTACACTTTTTAGGGCTGTAAAGTTCAATATATCTTCATCGGTTAAGTTAGTGTAACAAGAAATACTCTGGCTGTAGTGCCCCGTATCTACATTAAAGTAACTATTGAAAGTACTTGCTGCAATATTACATTTACTCTCTAGTACAGCTTTAAATTTATCTGCATCAGAAACAACATAAGGATCTTGTCCTGTACACACATGGTTCATATCATCTGGTATATCTCCAGTACTATCTCGTAAGTCCCACTTAGTACTACACATACTTGAATTTACATCTGCTCTTGTGGTGTATTGGTTTGGTGTAATATAGAGGTATTTTGTTGGGCTTCCTACGATATTCTCTGCTCCTGATATATCAGTCAAGTTTGGATTATTTCGCAAGGCTACATAACCACCTACATGAGTTAAATTACTAAGTCCATCTAAGTTTGTCAATTGGTTATTCTCTACATTGAAATTATTCCCTACCGTAGTTAAGGCATTGAGTCCATCTACATTGATCAATTGATTACTTTGTAGATAAAATATCCCTCCTACTCTAGTAAGGCTACTCAATCCATCTACATTAGTCAATTGGTTACTTTGTAGATAAAACAGACCACCTACACTTGTTAAGGCACTCA
>CAZXGY010000032.1:0-2745 GCA_964640455.1 uncultured Sulfurovum sp. | reverse complement strand
CTACACTTTTTAGGGCTGTAAAGTTCAATATATCTTCATCGGTTAAGTTAGTGTAGCAAGAGATACTTTGACTGTAGTGCCCTGTATCTACATTAAAGTAACTATTAAAGGTACTTGCTGCTATGTTACATTTACTCTCTAGTACTGCTTTGAGCATATCTGTATCAGACACTACGTATGGGTCTTGTCCTGTACACACATGGTTCATATCATCTGGTATATCTCCATTACTATCTCGTAAGTCCCATTTAGTACTACACATACTGCTATTTACATCTGCTCTTGTGGTGTATTGGTCTGGATCAATATACAAGAACTTTGTTGGGCTTCCTGTGACATTCTCAATCCCAGAGATATCAGTGAGATTTGCATTACCATAGAGTGCTACATAGCCTCCTACGTTTGTGAGGTTGCCAAGGCTGTCTAGGTTAGTAATTTGGTTACTTCCTACATGGAAGTTTCCTCCTACTGAAGTAAGCGAGCTTAATCCATCTATATTTGTAAGTTGATTAGTGTAGAGATAGAAATGACTTCCTACTCTTTGTAAGGTATTCAAGCCATTCACATTGGTGAGTTTATTATTATAAAGATAGAAGAGACCACCTACACTTCTTAGGCTACTCAAACCATTCACGTTCGTGAGTTGGTTAGCATCTAATCTTAGTTGCCCACTCACTATCTCTAATTTACTTAATCCATCTACATTGGTGAGCTGGTTACTATATAACATCAGATGACTATTTACACTTCTTAAATTACTCAAGCCATCCACATTTGTAAGGCTATTATTATTGAGGTATAAATATCCTCCTATACTTTTCAAGGCTTTAAAGTTCAGCAAGTCTGCATCGGTTAAGCCTCTTGATGCACAGTAGATACTCTGACTATAATATCCTGTATCTCTATTAAAATACGCTTCAAAATTATTCTCAGATATGCCACACTTCTGACCTAGTACAGCTTTGAGGTATTCAGAGCGGTCAATGTCAGTAATGGCTTCTATACTTGCCCCTATACTCTCTCCTCTATCGTTAAATGATTTAACTGTCATGATGTACGTGGTCTCTTCTGTGAGTCCTGTGACTCTGTAGCTTGTGGTATTTACATCTAGTGTTGCGTTCAGCACACCATCTACATAGAGGTTAAAGCCTCTTTCGTTTTGGGCATTGTCTATCCATCCGATGGTAATGCTGTTGTGTCCAATGTCAAGTAGTTCTAGGTTACTTGGTTTAAATGGTACTGCTTTATCGTAAGTCACAGTAATGCTCACATTCACATACTCACTAAATCCTACGGTATTTTTAGCACGTACTTGTAGCGTATAGACCTTGTGTGTTGTTTCACTGAGTTGTGCTGTATTTGAAACTGTAATGCTTCCGTTACTGTCTATGTTAAAGTCTGTGGCTTTGGTACCATTGAGTTCATACGCAGTTACAGGGCTATCACCAGTGCTTGCTAATTGCACTTTACCTACTACTGTACCTGCTGTAGCATTCTCTTCTACATACCCTCTGAAGGCATAGACTACAGGAGCTATCTCTGCAATGTTTTGTACCTCTATCGTCACATCAGCTTCAGGACTGTCTGCTTTAGCATTGGTAGCGATAGCTCTAAGATGGTAGACTTTTTTACTCTCGTAATCTATGGCTCCTACCACACGTACCGTACCCTTGGCATCGATGCTAAAATTCTCAGCTCCTATACCCACAAAAGCCATACCTGTAATGGCAGAGGTTCCTGTGCTGTTTACTTCTACTGTGCCTACAACTGTGCCTGTGGTACTGTTTTCCAACACAGTGAAGTTGGCATCGTTTAGTACAGGTTCATCGTCTATGATGTTGATGATGTTTACCGTTAGGTTCACTGGGTTACTTGTCCCCGAGGTATTTGTAGCACGTACTTGTAAGTTGTACTGTGTTTGTGTTTCATAGTCTAACGCACCTGCTACACGTAAGCTGCCATTAGCATCTATGCTAAAGGTACTGTTGTCATCCAAGACATAAGAGACGATAGGGCTATCTCCACCTATATCTTCTCGCACTGTACCTACTACCGTTCCTATGGTAGCATTCTCTTCAACACTTAGTGTGAGTGGTTTTAGGACTGGTGGGTTTTCTGGTATGTTTAGGATGTAGATGATAACTTCTACTTCTGCACTACTGCCTACCGTACTAGATGCGATGGCTTGAAGCAAGTAACTATCTTTACTTTCATAATCCAACTGTGCATTTTGAGATACACGTATCGTACCATTTACATCTATTGTAAAGTTTTCATTTCCTATTCCTGTAAGTTCAAAGGAGTCTATTGCTGTTTCAAAGGTACCAGAAGTGATGATTTTACCTATCACTGTACCTACTGTAGCATTCTCTTCTACACTCTTTCTAAAGTTTTCCAGAGTTGGGAGTTCATCTGCTATATTATTTACATTTATAACAATATGCACTTCATTACCCCAGCCTCTACTATTGAGTGCTCTTGCACCCAAGTCATATCTTGTTTTTGTCTCGTAATCTAGTGTTGCATCCTCTGCAAGGTAGATGCTGCCATTGGCATCTACTCTAAAGTTGTCATCTTCACCATAAAGGGCTATCCTCTCTATGGCTGTAGCTCCTCCATCAAGTACAAGTTGTCCTATTTTACTACCAGATATTACATTTTCATCTACAGTGAGTGTCAATGCTTCTAGGGACGGCACACCCACTTCAGGTCTTTGGTCATCGATACTTATATGAACTTCTATTT
>CAZXGY010000031.1:4641-9602 GCA_964640455.1 uncultured Sulfurovum sp. | reverse complement strand
CCTAAGCAACTTTTATCTCCTGAGAATTAGAGTATAATATAAGTATGAGTAAACTATTTTTATATATTATTAGTATAAGTAGCTTTATTTGGGCAGATATCTCTGCACAAGAAGCAGCAGAGTTAGAGATACGTGCAGCAGATATACGTAAAGAATTAGGCATACATACACCTAGTGCAAAAGAGAAAAAACTTGAGCGTATTAGGCATGAACTTAAACTTGATTTTGACACCTCTTCCAAAGAGGCATTATTGGAATCAAATACACCTAAAACGGTAGAGTCATTGAGTGCTTCAAAAAGTAGTAGTATGTCAGATAAAATAAGTTCAGGGCTCTCTAGTATTACAAAAAGATTAGGCTTAGAAGAAGATGACAATGATCATTACTCATTTTCAAATACACTGAATGATTTTTATGACACTGTAGGCTTAGATGAAGGAGAGAGTTGGGGTATGCCTTCACTCTTTGGATTGAATGAAAAGAAGAAAAAAAGTACACTCTTTGGTTTGGAGTTTCTTGGTGGCTTTAAAGATACGGGTAATACTATACATAAAGGGTTGAAGTACTCTGGTACATCGGCAGAATTTACGTCAGGTATGATGTATAAAAGTTCTAAAGCCTATAATACTATGTTCGGTATGTATGAGGAGTCACCGTTCAATATATTTGAAGAGGAAGATGAAAAATCTATCTTTGATTTTTTTGAAGGTGGTAATTCTGTTTTAGATATGTTTGATTAAGTGCTTTCCCTCTTTTTTTTGCAGAACTTTACGATATTCTAAGTTTTCTCTTAGTTGGGTTTTTTTATCTTCAGTGAGACCATGTAGTCTAAGTTTTTTCCGTATTTTTTCTATTTCTATTTCTGTTTTCATGAGGATATTGTAGCTTAGCATTGTCACGCAAATGTTACCGTATCTTACTCATTTTGTAAAACGGTAAGAGGGTCAGTTTGTGAAGCTTTTCTTGCAGGGTAGAGAGCAGAGAGTAAGATAATAATGCTTGTGCCGATAATAATAAACCCAAAGTCACCCATAGTAAGATCTATGGGGAGCTTTGATGTTCCATAAACGTCTTCAGGCATAGATATAAGGTCAAAAGTTTTAAGTATCCAAATACCTAACCCTCCAAGCATTGTACCGGCTACGATACCTGCACTTCCTATAATCACTCCAAGTCTAAAGAAAATAGATTTTATTTCTACTTTAGTGGCACCTAGCGTACGCATGAGAGCAATCTCTCTTCTTCTGCTCATCACAGTCATAAGAAGTGACGAAATGATGTTTAACGAGGCAACAAGGATGATAAGGAGTAAAACGAGAAAGAGTGCTTTCTTTTCCATTTCCATTGCAGCAAAAAAACTACCATTTTGTTGCCACCATCCTTCTATAACTACCATTTCTGGAAGTTCTGCTTTAATGGCTTTTATCTCATCGAGAGGTTCTTGGGTATAGATATGTAATCCATCATAGTTCCCATGTTCACGCTTGAGTAGTTTTTCGAAAGATTCCAGTGTGGTATACATAATGGCTTTATCATAGGCTTTGAGTCCAGACTTAAAGATGCCATCTACCACAAAACGTTTTTGTAAGGGCATCGTACCAAAGCCAATAGCCTGTTGTTCTGAGAAGTAAAGGGTAACTTTGTCTCCTATACGTGCATTCATCTCATATGAGAGTCCTTCACCCATAACAACCCTAAATTTACTTTTACCTGTTCCTTTGGCTTCTTCAAAGATATTGTTAATCGTACCTTCTTTATCTGCATCTACACCATAGAGTAATGAACCTTGTACTGCACCATCATTTTTTGTAATGACTTGGGTAGTGTAGTAGGGTGAAAATTTGAGATGAGGGAACTTGCTTGATAGTTTGTCTATAAGGGCATCGTTAACGGTGTCTTCTGCTAATGGGAGTATCGTCAGGGGATAGTTCATTACAAAGAGTTTTTTAGAAAACTCTTTTTGTGTACCATTCATAATCCCCATAGCTATCATCAATACCATTACCCCTGTCGCTATACCTAAAAAGGCTAACATTGCAGAGATGAAAATAAAAGGGTTTTCTTTATCGTACTTGAGGTAGTGTTTGATGATGTGCCTAATAAACTTTTTATTAGGCGAGGGGATGGTTCTCATTATGCCAATAGACCTTTCTTTGGTCCACTTTGTCCACAACAGTTTTTGTATTTTTTGCCAGAACCACAAGGACACGGTTCATTTCTCTTTGGCTTTTTTTCTGCTGTAAGAGGTTTGCCTTTAGTTTCAGTTGGTACGTCTGTACTCAGTGTTGCTTCGGCTACATCAGACTCTAACTCGTCACGTATATGTTCTACAGCTGCCTCTTCTTCTTCTGGTGAAGTAAAGTCAAATTGTACAAGTTGTAGTACTTTCACTGCTTCAAGTTTAATACGCGTTACAAGGTCAGTAAAGAGTTTGTATGAGTCTTGTTTGTACTCTGTAAGTGGGTCTTTTTGGTTGTACCCTCTAAGCCCGATACCTGTTTTGAGTACATCCATCTCATAGAGGTGGTCTCTCCATTGTGGATCAAGTACCTGAAGATATAAGATACGCTCTATCTCTTTACGTTGTTCTGGGTCTATAGGTTCCATTTTTGCTTCGTAGAGGTTTTCCATCATATCACGTATCATGGTTGTCATCTCATCTACTTCTTTATCTTTAAAATGTGCTGCTTCTACTTCTATATGCAACTCTTCTTTAATGAGTGCTGCAAGTTTTTCAACATCGAAGTCTTCTCTTGGCATACCTTCAAAGATCTCAGACTCAGCCATCAGGTTAGCAATGTACTCTTCACGATTCTCTTTAATCTTCGCATTGATGTCAAACTCTGGGTCAAGAAGTTGATTTCTAAAGGCATAAATAGCTTTACGTTGGTGGTTTGCTACATCATCATACTCTAAGATGTGTTTACGAGACTCATAGTGTTGGTTCTCTACTTTTTTCTGTGCTTTTTCTACAGATCTTGTAACGATTTTAGAATCGATGTATTCACCATCTTCAACACCAAGTTTATTCATGATGTTTCTGATTTTCTCTCCACCAAAGATACGTAAGAGGTTGTCATCAAGGCTTAGGAAGAATTGAGATTCACCTGCATCACCTTGACGTCCAGAACGTCCACGAAGTTGGTTGTCTATACGTCTACTTTCGTGTCTTTCTGTTCCTAATATCATCAGACCACCAAGTGATTTGACTTCATCATCTATCTTGATATCTACCCCACGTCCTGCCATGTTGGTAGCAACGGTTACAGCACCTTTTTGTCCTGCATTCATGATAATTTCTGCTTCTTGTGCGTGGTTCTTCGCATTGAGCATGTTATGAGGGATTTTTTCTTTTTTAAGTCTCTCATCTATCATCTCTGACTTTTCAATAGAGGCTGTACCTATGAGTACAGGTTGTCCTTTTGCATGAAGTTCTCTTACTCGACGTACTACAGCATCTAGCTTTTCACGTTCAGTGTTGTAGATAAGGTCATTTTTATCATCTCTGGCAATAGGTACATTGGTAGGAATAGAGATAACATCTAGTCCATAAATTTGAGAAAACTCAGTAGCTTCAGTCTGAGCTGTTCCTGTCATACCTGCGAGTTTATGGTAGGATCTAAAGTAGTTTTGGTAGGTAATTTCTGCTAAGGTTTGTGACTCTTCTTGTATCTCTACAGCTTCTTTGGCTTCAAGAGCTTGGTGTAATCCCTCAGAGTATCTACGTCCTTCACTTAAACGACCTGTAAATTCATCAACAATGATAATTTCATTATTTTGAACTACATAATCAACATCTTTTTCAAAAATGTAGTGTGCTTTAAGTGCTTGGTCAAGGTGGTGAGAGAGGGCAGCATTTTCAAGTGAGTAGAGATTTTCTACTTCAAAGAGGTCTTGGGCTTTTTGTAGCCCATCTTCAGTCATAACAATGGTTCTGTTTTTCTCATCGACGATGAAGTCACCTGTTGTTTTTTCATCTTCACCTGCTTTGGTTTCTATCTTCTCTCCACGTATCATCTTTTTTGCAATAACATCTGCTTTGGCATAGTGGTTATGGTCACGCTGTGTAGGACCAGAGATAATCAGTGGAGTTCTAGCTTCATCAATAAGAATAGAATCTACTTCATCGATGATGGCATAGTGATGTTCACGTTGTGCTTTCTCTTCGGCACGTACTTTCATGTTGTCACGAAGGTAGTCAAACCCATATTCGTTGTTTGTTCCATAAGTAATGTCAGCAGCATATTGTGCTTTTCTAGCCATGTCATCATGGATGTCTGCGGTAAGACAACCTACACTGTAACCTAAGAATTCATAGATAGGAGCCATTTCAGAACTATCTCTGCTTGCAAGGTAATCATTTACTGTAACAATGTGTACCCCTTTGCCTTCCATAGCGTTAAGTATGACGGCAAGTGTGGCTACAAGTGTTTTACCTTCACCTGTTTTCATCTCAGCGATGTTTCCATCGTTCAGTACCATACCCCCGACCATTTGTACATCGTAGTGTCTTAAGTTTAGTGTACGTTTTGAAACTTCTCTGGTAATAGCAAAAGAGTCGTAGAGTACATCATCTAAGGATTTCTCCCCATTTTGTACGGTCAAACGAAGTGCATTAAATGCAGCTTTGAGTGTATCATCATCCATCGCTTCATACTGTGCTTCTAGTACATTGATATGGGTTACTTTTTTAAGATAGCTTTTGACAATTTTGTCATTTTGTGTGCCGAAAATTTTGAGGAGGCTTTTTATCATTTCTATTTACCTAATGTTATAATGGTGATTATTTTATCTAAATTGTGATTAATAAAGCGTTAGCTAAGATGATAATTAAATAGGATACTCACACTCACCTCACTATTTTATGACAAACTCTTATAAATTACCATGCTTCAAGTGCTATTTTGGTATATTTCACTTATGAATTAAGGAAAAAGAATGACAAAATTATTAGGTCTATT
>CAZXGY010000031.1:0-4541 GCA_964640455.1 uncultured Sulfurovum sp. | reverse complement strand
TAAGAAGTATACGATACAGCTTGATGGTGAGCAAAAACTGCATAGTATCGCATACTATGATGAACTTGACAACAAGGTGCAGATAGTGTTTAAAGAGATACACTATGGAAAAGGGAAGTTACCAAGCAAAGAGATGCAGTGTGACTACCCGACAGAGTATGATGTAATAAGAGGATAATAATGAACGAATTAATAACTAAAATCCAAGGTGATTCAACATTGATGCTTATGGCAATTATTGCAGTAGTAGTGTTACTTGTTATTGTACTTACAGTTGTTGTCTCTGCTATGAGAGTAAAGACCTATAAAGATAGATTTTGGAATATACAAGTAGATAACAAAGAAAAAGCAGAGTACCTCACGGTAGTTGAGCGTGAACTGCAAGCCTATAAAATAAAAGATGCAAAAAATCAGCAAGAACTAGCACAGTTTATGGAGACAAGAGTTACTTTACAAGCGACACAGGAAAACTTAACATCTTTACAAAAAAACTTTAATGAGCTAGAAAAGGAACTGAGTCAAACCAAGGCAAAGTTAGAGAGTGCAGTGAGTATCTATGAGAACTTAGTAGAAGAGCATAAAAACGTCAAAGAAAAGTACGATGAAATACTTGAAACTAACAGTAAATACCGTACCAACAATGCAAGACTACTCATGAAACTTGAGAGTGAAGAGCGACATGCCAGCTCTCAAAAAGATATGATGCAATCGCATAAAAAAGAGATAAAGGAAGAGTTTGAATCTTTAGCTAAAAAGGTCTTTGAGGGGAACTCACAGAAATTTGCAGAGTTTTCTAAAGAGAATTTAGACTCTATGATAAAACCTCTACAGACACAAATTACAGAGTTTAAAAAACAAGTAGCAGATACGTACAATGCAGAGAGTCAAGATAGAGCCATCCTTAAAAATGAAATTAACTCTCTTAAAGAGCTCAATGAAAAAATAAGTAAAGATGCCATTAACCTGACCAATGCACTTAAAGGTGAGAATAAACAGCAAGGTATTTGGGGTGAGATGGTACTTGAACATGTATTGGAAGCTTCAGGGCTTAGAAAAGGACATGAGTTTGAGCGTGAAGTAAGCCTTAAAACAGATGACAATGAAACTTTACGTCCAGATGTTGTGGTACATTTACCAGACAATAGAGACTTAATCATCGATGCAAAAACATCGCTTGTAGCGTATGAACGTTATGTAAATTCTACTGATGAAGAAAAGAAAGCAGAGTACCTAAAGTCCCACTTAGAGTCTATACGATCTCATGTCAAAGAGCTCTCTAAAAAGAACTATGAACGTTTAAAAGAGGTGAATACACTTGACTTCATCTTTATGTTTATGCCTATAGAAGGTGCTTTGGCAGTGGCGTTAGAGCATGATAATAGCATCTATGACAATGCCTTTAAAAATAAGATACTCCTTGTAGGACCTACCACATTGTTAGTCGCGATGCGTGCAGTTGAAAATGTATGGAAATTTGAACGTCAAAATCAAAATGCACAAGAAATAGCACGTAGAGCAGGGGCAATGTACGATAAATTTGTAGGCTTTTCTGAAGATTTGATGAAAATATCTAAACAAATTGATGGCATACAAGGGAGTTTTTCTGCAGCTCGTAATAAACTTAGCAGTGGCAAAGGAAACCTTGTCAGACAAGTAGAACAGATAAAAGAACTAGGTGCACAGACAAGTAAGAAAATACCTAAAGAGTTAAGAGGTAGTAAACATGACTAAACAAAAAGTTGTCTATACGCAAGATCTAGCAGAGTATAAAGAAAAACCTAAAAAAGTTTTTAAAAAGAGTGGTAAAATTGAACATGATTTTTATGAAGATGAATCATTTAAACTTCAATACGAATTGGTCAAGCTTCAAAAATGGATTATAGAGAATGATAAACGTCTTTTAGTGATATTTGAGGGGATGGATACTGCGGGTAAAAGTTCAACCATTAAAGAGTTCAATGCCTATCTTAACCCTAGAGAGGCACGCTCAGTAGCCCTTCCTAAACCTAACTCTAAAGAGCTTGGACAGTGGTACTTTCAGCGTCACTTAAAGCAGATTCCCAATGCTGGTGAGATAGTCTTTTTTGATAGATCTTGGTACAACAGAGCGGGTATTGAGCAAATATTTGGTTTTTGTACACAGGTACAACATGATCATTTTTATAATCAAGTCAATGATGTAGAGAAGCTCCTAGTAGATGATGATATGCTCTTTTTCAAATTTTATCTTAATATCTCCAAAGAGACACAGGAAAATCGTATAAAAGACAGAGAAACCGACCTGCTTAAAAGTTGGAAACTCTCAGAGCTTGACTATAAGTCTATGGCTAAGTATGCAGAGTATGAAGTGCTTAGAGACAAGATGTTCACGCTCTCAGGCACAGCAAATGTACCTTGGTGTGAACTAGATGCCAATGATAAAAAACGTGCCAGACTTAACGCAGTACGCTACTTACTTCTCAATATCCCTTATGAGGGAAAAGACGAAACACTTATCTGTGGTGTAGATAAAAAAATAGTTACATTACATAATCATTAAATAATCAAACAAGGAACAATCATGTCAATCAAAATATACCACAATCCAAGATGTAGTAAATCAAGAAATGCTTTAGCACTACTAGAAGAACAAGGTGTCGATGCAGAAGTAGTAAAATACCTAGAGACACCACCAAGTAAAGAAGAATTAAAAGAACTGCTAAAAATGTTAGGGATGACTGCTAGAGAACTTATGCGAACTAAAGAAGAGGTCTATAAAGAATTGGGTTTAAAAGATGTTGCAGATGAGGAAGCCCTCATTGAAGCAATGGTAGCTAACCCTAAGCTTATTGAACGTCCCATTGTAGTGAAAGATGGTAAAGCAGTTATCGGACGTCCTATAGAGAATGTGGTGGAGTTATTGAAGTAGTCTAGAGTTTAGTTTACTCTAACTCCCCATTACTATAATTTTCAAACAGATAATTGGTAACGGTATCTATATCTTCTTGTGTTTTAATAGGTGCTTTAAAGATGGTAATCATTTTAAGTACCTTCTCTCTCCAAAACTTTTTAGACTGTGGTCCTTGATTGATAACATATCCAAAAGAGTGGCACATATTACATTTGCCTTTTGTAGAGTAGACTCCCTTTCCCTCTTTCATAGGAAAATCAATGTAAGGAATGGTAATACCTGTATTTGAACCTGCAAAGAGTATGGTTCCTATAAAGCTAGAGAGTATAAAAAGTTTTTTAAATCCTTGCATCATGATACCACCTCTACTGTTACTTCATCAATACCATTGTATTTGTATCCACCATGGTTCCAACCTATCTCTTTAGCAAAGGGTTGTACTTCACCTTTTTTATTGGTAGCTTTAGAGAGTATGGTGAGTTTTCCACTTTGCTTAGGGGTAAAGGCATAAGTAAAAGAGCGGTAGGCATATTTACCTTGTTTACCATCATCGAGTTTTGCTTCTATCCAAGTAGTACCATTATCTATAGAAAGTTCTACTTTTTGAATACCATGACCTCCATCAAATGCTATACCCCTTACAACCAATTGGGCACTATTTTTTACTTTAGTTCCTGTCGTAGGGTAACCTATGAGTGAGTTAACATTCATCTCTTCTATAGGTTTGGTTTTAGCTGCTAAATTTTCAGGTGTTTCACATTCGCAGTTATTATCGGGTACGCGGTAGGCATGGTCCATAAAGTGCAGCTTTTGTTTCTCTTTGGTAACCGTAATATTGAAAATCATTTTTATCCAGCTATCAGCGTAGTACCCAGGAATAATGAGCCTTACAGGATAGCCATTAAGGTAAGGTAAATCCTCTCCATTCATCTCATAAGCGATGATAATGTCATCAGTGAGGTTGCTAAGTTTAAGTTCACGTACAAAGTTGGCTGTCTCTTCATACACAGCTTTGTCTTCACCATTAAAGCCTATCCATGCAGCTTCATTTTTAAGCCCAGCTTTCAGGAGTACATCTTTAAGTCGTACGCCTTTCCATTTGGCACAACCCATAGCACCAACACCCCATTGTATACCAGATGCGGTAGGCTTAAATGCTGTTCTATTATTTCCACCACATTGTAGAACAGCGGTGATTTCTACTTGTTTAAACTCTTTTTTTAAGGTGTCAAGTGAAAGGTTTATCTCTTCATCGACTAACCCATTAATGCTAATGCGAAATGTTCTTAGGCTAATAGAAGTAGGGATAATAGACATATGCCATCGTACAAAGAAAAGGTCATTGGGTGTGAGTGCAGAGGTAAAAACCTCTCTAGGGGTTTCGAGTAAAGGAGGTCTATCTGAGTAGGTTATAAGTGGTCTTTTTTGAGGAAAAGCAACATCAGAGACTTTTTGATTATCTTTAGGGTGTTGTGTCTCCCCAGCAGTGATAGTATTGGTTCCTACGGCTGCTGTACCTGCAACAGCTATAGCCTTTTTAAAAAACTCTCTTCGTTCCATAAAACCTCTTTATTGATAATTTGACGATTATACTAGAATGTTTATTCGATAATGGCATATGTAGTTTTATCTCGATTTAAAGTTAAGAGTG
>CAZXGY010000030.1:0-9780 GCA_964640455.1 uncultured Sulfurovum sp. | reverse complement strand
GAACTCAACCTTATTTTATCGATTTGGTTGATAAATATATTATACGAAGGATAACCCAATGAAAAAAATACTCCTACTTCTACTCACCCTTTCTACCCTTATACTCGCAGAGAGTTCTGCTAAAGTCGTCTATGACCTTACGACTAATAACATCAAAGCTTTTGAACGTAAAATACTCAAAGCCATCGTAACCAACAAAGCCCACTATGAGAGTAAACTAAAAGAGTTAGATGTCACTGTAGTCATACATGGAGGTTCTTATAGATACTTTACAAAAGACCCCAGTAATACAGAATACCAAACAGACAAAGCCCTCTTGGAAAATTATGCAGAATTAAAAAAACGTGTTAAGAGTATGGCAGACACCTATGATGTAGAGTTTCTGATGTGTGGTGCTGGTATGCCTAAGCATGGACTTAAAGCCAAAGACATAGTAAAGTTTGTTAAAATAATTCCCAACTCAACCATAGGACTCATAGACAGACAAAATGAGGGCTATGCGTACATACCAGTAGGAGATAAATAATGGATAAACTATCAAGAAGAAGTTTTTTTAAAAGTGCGGCTGCGTTAAGTGCCTTACCATTTTTAGCCAATGCACAAGAGAGTGAGGGGGATACTTTACGTTTTATCCATATTACTGACTCGCATATGGACTTAAGTGATGAAGACAGCATTAAAGCAATGGAGCTGATGGTTACACATATTAACACCCACTATAAAACCTTAGATTTTGTAGTCTTTGGTGGTGATAACTTCAATAACAATGTAGAAGGTAACGCAGATGCCCTTGCCTATAAAAAGATAGTAGATGGTCTTCACTGTCCTACCTATCATGTAAGAGGAAACAAAGAGTCTCACCCTAAGCCAGATGATGCCATACACCTAGATGAATTCAAATCTCTCTTTATGTCAGACAAAGCGCTGAAAGTGAGTGGTAAAGACTGGCTACTAGAGACAAAAGGGTATGCTTTTTTAGGCTTAGATAGCTGTATAGAAGGTGCTAACAACGGAGAGTATACAAATGAGACTATTAAGTTTGCAGAGTCTGCACTTAAGTTGGGGAAACCAACCATTATACTCAACCACCACCCATACACAAACTACTGGAAAGGTACTGACCCCAAAGATATTCATAAGTATGTGCTTGGCAACACTGTAGAGGTACAGAAACATCTCTTTAACCATGAGAATCTTATACTCACTCTCTCTGGGCATAAACATATAGATTCTGTTACTACTATCAATAAAACACAAGTCATTGTTACACGAGGCTTTGTAAGACCACTTGATATGGATATGTATCCAATGCGTTTAGTAGAGATAACCAATGGGAAAATAAGTGAAAAGTTGATTTATACTGCTTAAATTTTAAAAGAGAAAGTAGAACCTTTCTCTTCCTTACTCTCTATGTCCAATTTGGTTTGATGAAGAGAGAGAATACTTTTGACTATAGAAAGACCTAAGCCCATAGAGTTATCCCAAGAGTGTGTACCTGCACGGTAAAACT
The DNA here is from genome assembly GCA_964640455.1 of uncultured Sulfurovum sp. Taxonomy (GTDB): domain Bacteria; phylum Campylobacterota; class Campylobacteria; order Campylobacterales; family Sulfurovaceae; genus Sulfurovum. The sequence goes on along the minus strand of CAZXGY010000030.1, from coordinate 8,270 downwards.
TCTTTGTTACTTTTGAAATGTCCGAAGAGGAGATACCTGCACCTTTATCTGTCACAGAAACTTTTCCTTTTACGACAGAGATAGATACCACTTCTTTGGAGTACTTGAGGGCATTTTCAATAAGGTTTTTTAAAACAATCTCTAAAAGTGTACGATCTGCTTTGATAACATAACTTTCACCCTCGACCGTTATTTCTCGTGTAGGATACTTCTCTTCTAACGATGTTTTAACTTCCTGTACCAAAGTATAAATATCAAAAGAGGTAGGATGCAGTGTTGCTTCACCACTTTCAAATTTATTCCACAAAACCAAACGACTAAGCAGTGCTTCTATTTTCATTCCATTATTATAAATTTTATTTAAAAATTTCTCTTGCAGTGGTGCAGGGATATCTTTATCCTCTTCCAATGTCTGTGAATACCCCATGATAGAAGCAATGGGATTACGAAATTCATGGGCAATCGCTGAAATCATATCGGCACGTTGACGGTTTTTTAATTTAAGTTTTGCGTTATAGCGTTGCTTAACATCTTCCCGTTTTTTAGATGCTTTAAGTGCTTTGGTAAGGTGTTGATTGATATCTTCAAATTCTTGCGTAAAAAAACGTGCTTTATACTCTATCTCGGTGACTTTATCAATATTGGAGAGATGTTTATTTATCATCATAAGCTCTTTTTGCATTCTAGCTGCACCACGATAAATAGCATAAATAAAAAGAGAAAATGCCAAGGCAATAATAAACACGGCAATGACTACAGCTTCGTTATCATCTATAAGAAGTACTAAGAGCAGAGAAAAGAGTATAAAAATGATTACAGCAATAGTCACAAGTCTTGCCATAACATACTCTTTAAAATGTGGTCTATTTTTCATCATAATTTTAAACCATTTTCATTTGAATGTATCTACTTTATTTTTTTCTCAACATCACCAATATAAGAGATGAAATCTTCTATATTGAAGTAACCTACCACTTCTTCTATCACTTCTCTATCTTCCTTCATAAAAAAGATAGTAGGCACGCCATGAACAGGAGGGAGTTTTGCCATAGCATTGCCATTTTCTCTCATCACTTTAACTATGACAAATTTTTCTAATCTTTTTTCCACGGTATCATCTGAGAGTGTACGACCCTTCATCTTTTTACACCATCTACAGTGTTCACCTTCTACCATTACCATAACAACTTTATGCTCTTTTTTAGCTATCTTTAAAGCGGTATCGATATCTTTTACCCAGTCTAATGCAAAAACTGCACCTGTGAGTAAAAAGATACTTACTAATATTTTTTTTAAATTTGACATTTATTTATCCTTGATTTATTTAAAATGTTTAACCATGTCTTTAAAAACTTCACAAAGTTTTTCTACTTCTTCTATAGATGTACATTCGTTAGGGGCATGAATAGTATCATTAATCACACCAAACTCCACTACATCTATACCAAAAGCCCCCATAAAACGTGCATCACTTGTTCCACCAGCCGTAGAGAGTTTCGTCTTCAAACCTGTGATATTTTCTATACTCTCTGTCAGTTTTTCAACTACTTTTGAGTTACGTGTTGTTACAAATGGGTAAGAACCTTGAGTCAGTTCTAAGCTATAGTCTAAATCATGGAAACATTTTTCTATGTGAAGTCTAACCTCTTCTTGTGTAGTTTTAGTGGAGTTACGTACATTAAACATTAGCTTCAATGAGCCAGGCGTTACATTGGTTACTTCCATTCCTCCACGTATATCGGTAATCACCATTTGTGAAGGGGCAAAGTCATCATCGCCATTGTCTAAGTTGACACCGGCAATCTTATCGAGTATAGGTGCTATCTGATGTACTGGATTGATAGCTTTTTCAGGGTAAGCAGCATGTCCTTGTCTACCTTGTATTGTCAAGTAGCCATTGATAGACCCACGACGACCTATTTTGATGGCATCTCCAAATGTTGTCTCACATGTAGGCTCAGCAACGATACAGTAATCAGGTAACATCCCCTGCTCTTTTAAGTATTCAAGCATCACTACCGTACCATACTTCGCATCACCCTCTTCATCTGAAGTAAGCAGTATAGAAAGCGTACCATTGAAATTTTCTACCTCTTTACACGTCTGTACAAAAGCTGCTACACCAGACTTCATATCTTGTGTGCCACGTGCATATATTTTACCCTCTTTGATGACAGGTACAAAAGGATTCGTATCCCAATTATCACCAGCAGGTACGACATCTACATGCCCTGCAAAACAGAGGTGTGAACCCTCTCCAAATTTTTTCATTAAAAAGAGGTTTTTGACATCCTCTTTATTGACATAGATCGCCTCATAGCCATCAAGATATTCTTCTATAAACTTTAAAGAGCCAGCATCATCAGGAGTAATAGACTTAAAACTCAAAAGTTTTAAAAGGAGGTCGACGACATTCATAGTGTTCTCATTTATTATAATTTTTTATATTTTGGAGTATTATAGAATGATTGTACTTAGAGCGAAAGAAATTGCCCTAAGTTTTAAAGCGTTTATTTTTGGATGTCACCACGGTAGGTTACAATTCCACCAAAATGATTAATAACACGAGTATGTCCATTTTGTCTAAAAATATTTTGTATTTGCCCACTACGGTTACCCGTGCGACATGTAAATATAACTGTTTTATCTTTTGTTTGAGTGAAAAGTTCTTGTCCCCATTGCTGAAAAGTTGATGTAGGTTTAAGCATATCGGCACCTTTAATGTGCCCCATATTAAACTCCATATCTTCTCTGACATCAACCAATACAAAGTCTACTTTAGCTTCTTCTCTTGCTTCAAGAAGTAACTGAAGTTCTTGGGAATTTATATCGTTTTTTTCTAATAGTGTTTGCAAATTATTGTCTCCCTGACGTAAAATTATCGAATAATTATAGTCAATAATTATTATAAATTGCTGTTACCACACTATTTTATTGTTTATGCTTCTTGTGCTGCTCTATATTCAGGGGTACAGAAGATTTGACAGTGACATACACCGTTCTCAGGAATCTCTTTTTCTATCGCTGGTTTACAAGGACACATACGATCATCAGTACTTTTAAATTTTCCCTCTTTTGCAGGATCAGGCTCTACCATAAAACATGGACAAAAACGTTTACCAAAAAGCATTTTATGGCGTGCAAGTCCCATAATAACACCTTCGTTTACATCTTCATTAAGATTATATACCCACCCTTTACTCTCACATACTTTATCTGTAAATTTTTCTGTTTTTGCTAGTTCATCTTTGAACTCTTGTGAATTCATATCCAATTGTGGCATCATTGTTCTATCCTTATGTTTATCTATTAATATATTGTAGTTATATCTAAACTAAATTAATATATAATAAGAAAAATTATCATTAAGGGTAAAAATGCAAATCGATGACACTGTTTTAGCCAAATTGGAAAAACTTTCACACTTACGCATAGATGAGAGTAAAAAAGAAGAGGTGAAAGAACAACTAAGTGGTATATTAAACTACATAGAAAACCTTAATGAACTTAACACTGATACACTTTCGGCATCGTTTTCAACACTTGATGGGGGTACACCATTAAGAGAAGATGCACCACGTGAAACCAATGATATCGCAGAAAACATCTTAAAAAATGCACCTAAAAGTGCTGATGACTTTTTCATCGTACCTGCAATTATCGAATGATAACAAGGTGATAGTTGGGTATAATGAGACTCACTATCTAGACATAATTAAATAAAAACCTATATATAAAAAGGAATATAATGGCTACTTTTGACATCAAGAAACTACTCCAGTCTGTTGTAACTCACGGGGCATCAGATTTACACCTTGTCTCTCGTTCCGAACCACAAATAAGACTAGATGGTGTCCTCAAACCTGTTAACCTACCTAAAATGACAGGTGATGACATCGAAGAGATGTGTTATTCTCTTATTACTGAAAAACAGAAAAAACACTTTGAAGAACATGATGAACTAGACTTTGCTCTTCTTTTGCCTAATATTGGACGTTTTAGAGCGAACTACTATAAAACACTTGGAGATACTGCAGCAGCATTTAGGATTATTCCTATTGATGTTCCATCACTGGATGATTTAGGTGCACCAATTATTTATAAATCCCTTATCAAAAGAGAAAAAGGGCTTATCTTGGTTACCGGACCTACCGGTTCCGGTAAATCAACTACCCTAGCAGCCATGCTGAATGAAATCAATATAACAGAGCAAAAGCACGTTGTTACAGTTGAAGATCCAGTGGAGTTTATCCACCAAAATAAAAAGTGTGTCTTCTCTCACAGAGGTGTGGGTGAAGATACTAAATCTTTTGCCACTGCACTGAAATTTGCTATGCGTCAAGATCCAGACATCATACTTATTGGGGAAATGAGGGATAAGGAGACTATTGAAGCTGGTCTTACAGCAGCTGAAACTGGTCACTTAGTATTTGCTACACTTCACACCTCTTCTGCGGCAGGAACTATTAACCGTATTATTGATGTATTTACAGGAGATGAACAGCCACAAATTAGAGCAATGATTGCATCTTCTCTTGTAGCTGTTATTGCACAAGCCCTTTTACCAAAACTGGGTGGTGGTCGTGTAGCAGCATCAGAGATACTCATCACAAACCATGCTATCTCTAACCTTATTCGTGAAGATAAAGTACACCAAATTTATTCACAAATGCAACTTGGTCAAGGGGATTCTGGTATGCAAACACAAACACAGGCACTTCTTAAATTTTTAAAAGATGGTAAAATTAGCCGTGATATCGCTTTACAGTATGCCAACAAACCAGATGAAGTATCAAAAGCTGTTGTACGCTAAAAATAGCTCTCAAAGCATTTTTAGACAACTATAGATACAATACGCAAAATATACTATTAAATAAAGATTAGGGAATTATGATGGAAAACTTTTCAATGATGGACTTCAATTACTTTGATGTCACGATTGCTGCGATTGTACTTATTTTAGGTATCAAAGGATTTATGCAAGGGTTTATTAAAGAAGTTTTTGGTCTGGTAGGTCTTGTTGCTGGTGTATTCTTTGCTTCTCGATATGCCTCAGATGCAGCAGCATTCATTACTGCAAACTTTCTTCAAATTGAAAATGAATCTTTACTCAAACTTGTTGGTTTTCTTTTTATTTTAATTATTATCTGGCTTAGTGCAACTATCTTAGGCTCTATCTTTTCAAAGCTTACAAACCAAAGCGGACTTGGATTTTTAAATCGTCTTTTTGGATTTGTTGCAGGTGGAGGAAAATACTTTCTTATTTTTGCTCTTATTGTGACAGCACTTTCCAATGTTACACTAGTCAAAGATAATTTAGAAAAATATGTGAAAGATTCTGTACTTTATCCTTATCTGAAAGAAGCAGGGGCATATTTAATTAAACTTGATACCTCTAAATTGGGGATTGATACCTCCACTATCAAAGACATAAGTACAGAAAACAATAAAACGATTGTTGAACTCAACACAACCAGTACACAGTAAGGTCACTTATTATGATAGCATACTCTCTACTTTTAGAAAAATTTCAGAACCTATTAAAAGATAATACACTCAAGTTTACAAAACAAAGAGAACTTGTACTAAAATTTCTTTATGAAAATGATGGACACTTTACACCAGAAGATATTTATACTTTACTAAAACAACAATATCCAGATATCAATATAGGTATTGCTACGGTATACCGTACACTCTCTTTACTTGAAACCTCTCAAATAGCTTCATCTATCTCTTTTGGTGTACAAGGTAAAAAATATGAGCTTGGTTTAAAAAAACACCACGATCATCTTATTTGTACTAAATGTGGAGAGATTATAGAGTTCTTTGATGAGACCATTGAAGAGAGACAAGAAGAGATAGCAAAAAAGTTTAACTTTCAAATGACTGACCATACGATGAAAATTGTCGGTCTTTGTGAAAACTGCCAAGCATAATAGACAAAACGTCTAAATTTACATTAAATAAGAACAGGAGAACCCTTGATATTTGACAATCAATATATTCAAGAGCGTATTAAAAAAACAGAGACACTCAGAGAAAAAGGTATTAACCCTTACCCTAACCAAGTAAAAAAAGGTACACCATCAGCAACCTTTTTAAGTGAATGTAATTATGTACATGAACTTGTAGTAGATGAAGGAGAGATGAAAAAAGACGAAGAGAAGTCTTATACCCTCACAGGACGTCTTAAATTTATCCGTATTATGGGTAAAGCAGCCTTTGCCAAGATAGAAGATGAAGATGGGCTTGTACAAATTTACTTCAACCGTGATGACCTACCAGAGGGGTACTACAATGATGTAGTAAAAAGACTCTTTGAAGTTGGAGATATCATTGAAGTAAAAGGGTATCCTTTTGTAACAGGTACAGGTGAACTTACACTGCACTGTTTAGAAGTGAATCTTGTCACTAAAGCTATCTCTCCACTTCCAGAGAAGTTTCATGGTATTCAAGATCAAGAGATAAAATACCGTCAACGTTACCTTGATATGATTATGGATGCAGATGTAAAAAACCGTTTTAAACTTCGCTCAAAAATCGTTTCTAGTATTAGAAGATTTTTTGAAGATAAAGGCTTTTTAGAAGTAGAGACACCTATGATGCACCCTATTCCTGGTGGAGCAAATGCCAAGCCCTTCATCACCCATCATAATGCACTCGATGTGGACAGATATTTAAGAATTGCTCCAGAGCTTTACCTCAAACGTCTTATAGTTGGTGGGATGGATGCAGTCTTTGAGATAAACAGAAACTTTAGAAACGAAGGTATAGATGCAACGCATAACCCTGAGTTTACTTCTATCGAATTTTACTGGGCATACAAAACCTATATTGAACTTATGGAAGTCACGGAAGAACTCTTCGACTACCTCTTTGACAACCTAAAGTTAGATAGAGTACTTCCTTATGGTGATTTAGAAATTAACTTTGCTACACCATTTGCAAAAGTATCATGGGTAGACTCCATTGTAGACATAGGTGGCGTACCAAAAGAGATAGCTACAGATTTAGAAGCAGGTCTCGCATATCTCAAAGAGCGTAACCTAAAAGTAGATAAAAACTGGACACTAGGCTATATGCAAGCAGAGCTTTTTGACGAATTCGTAGAAGGCAAGCTCATCAACCCTACGTTCATTACAGACTACCCTGTTGACATCTCACCGCTTGCAAGAAGAAATGATGACAATCCAGAAGTGACTGAGCGTTTTGAACTTTTCATGGCAGGTAAAGAGATAGCCAATGGTTTCTCTGAGCTTAATGACCCTATAGACCAGTATGAAAGATTTAAAGGTCAAGTAGATGCTAAAGAAGCAACAGGTGATGATGAAGCGATGCATATGGATACAGACTTTGTACGAGCACTCAGCTACGGTATGACACCAACAGCAGGAGAAGGTATAGGAATAGACCGTTTAGTCATGATGCTTACGAATCAACATACTATTAGAGATGTACTACTCTTCCCAGCTATGAGACCAGAAGCAGTACAAGAGGTAGTGAAGATTGATGCTACTTCTGTCTGTAAAAAATGTGGACACAATGTCATGGAAGAACTTAAACCTGCTAAAAAAGGTAAAGGAATGTTCTGTATGGATGTTGCTGCTTGTAAAGGGCGTGTTTCAGAGAGAACCTAAACTTACTCTATGGTAGAGGTATATCCTCTACCGAATAAATTTAATTTAACCCTATCAAGGTAGGATTAAATTAAATTTGATATAAATACAACATTAAACCAAAAGGAACCCTATGTCATACGAAATTGAAACTTTTGACCCAGAGATATTTGCTGCCATTGAAAATGAGAGAAAGAGACAAACAGATCACCTAGAGATGATTGCTTCTGAGAACTTTACTATCCCTGCTGTTATGGAAGCGATGGGTTCAGTATTTACAAATAAATATGCTGAGGGTTACCCTTACAAACGTTACTATGGTGGGTGTGAGTATGCAGATGTTGTAGAACAACTTGCTATCGACAGAGCATGTGAACTTTTTGATTGTTCTTATGCCAATGTACAACCTCACTCAGGAAGCCAAGCTAACGGTGCTGTATATGCTGCACTTCTTAAAGCTGGAGAGAAAATACTCGGTATGGACTTAAGCCATGGTGGTCACTTGACACATGGATCTAAGCCAAGTTTTTCTGGTAAGAACTACTCTTCATTTACCTATGGTGTAGAGCTTGATGGTCGCATTAACTATGATGAAGTGATGAGAATCGCTAAAACAGTAAAACCTAAAATCATCGTATGTGGTGCTTCTGC
>CAZXGY010000029.1:3660-9938 GCA_964640455.1 uncultured Sulfurovum sp. | reverse complement strand
CACTCTGCCCTAAGGGACTAAGTGAACATAAGATGGTCTACGCAGACTCACGTGTGCAAGCTCCGCTCATACGTAAAAATGGGGAGCTGTCTCCAAGCACTTGGAAAGAGACTTTCAAACATACTTCTGACGAGTTCAAACGTATACAAGCAGAACACGGCAAAGGTGCAGTGGCTGTCATTTCTACGGGACAGTTACTGACTGAGGATTTCTATGCACTTGGTAAGTTCGTTCAGCTTGGACTTGAGACCAACAACTATGATGGGAACACTACACTCTGTATGGCATCTGCTGTGATGGGTTACAAGCAGACCTTTGGCTCAGATGGACCAACAGGATGTTATGAGGACTTTGAAAAAGCAGATGTTATTATGCTCATAGGGGCAAACATTGCAGACAATCACCCTATTTTAAAACTTCACATCGCTAAAAATGAACAAGTCACGGGTAAAAAACCTACCATCATTGTGGTAGACCCTCGCAAGTCTAAAACAGCACAGATGGCAGACATCTTTGTACCTTTGAAGCCTCGTTCTGACTTGGCTCTTATCAATGGGCTATGTTACATCATCTTTGAGCAAGGATGGGAAGAGGAGAAGTTTATACGTGAACGCACTAATGGATATGTAGAATTTAAAAAGCACATACTAGCCAACTACCCACCCCAAGAAGTAGCTGAGATAACAGGTATTGATGTGAAAGAACTTTACAACCTAGCCAAAATCTACTCACAAGCAGATGCTGTGATGTCTGCATGGACTATGGGAGTAAACCAAAGTAGCATCGGGACAGACACAGTCTCTGCCATCTGTAACCTAGCACTCATTACAGGAAATGTGGGGCGTGAAGGTGCAAGCCCTATGTCTATCACAGGGCAGTGTAATGCTATGGGTACCCGTGAATTTGGGTTTACCTCTTCCATACCAGGGTACAGAAACTACGGTTCTGATGCTGACAGACAAGATTTTGCTGATATCGTCAATGTACCTGTGGACTTAGTGCCAAATAAACGTGGATATGCCTATCCTCAAATCATTGATGCCATAAATAGAGGGGAGATAAAAGCCTTATGGGTAGTCGCTACCAATCCATTGGTATCTTACCCTGACCAAAATGCCTTGCGTGAAGCCCTCAAAAAGCTAGACATACTCGTAGTACAAGATGCCTTTATGTCTGACACAGCAGAGATAGCCGATGTGGTCTTCGCAGCTGCGACATGGTCTGAGAAAGAAGGGTGTTACACGAACTCTGAGAGACGTTGTAACCTTGCAAAGAAAGCGGTAGAACCGTTGGGTGACAGCAAGGCTGATCTTGACATAGTCTTAGAGTTTTCAAAATACTTTGAAGACAAACATGAATTACTTTTTAAAGATTTAAAAACACCTAGAGATGTCTTTAATGAAATTAAAAAAGTAAGTAAAGGACAACTCTGTGACTACTCAGAGATGTCTTATGAGAAGATAGAACAACTTGGCGGCATACAGTGGCCATGTAATGAGCAAGCACCAGAGGGAACCAAACGTCTTTACACACCAGACATGCCATGTAGAACAGCTGATGGGAAAGCAAGCCTACTTCCTGTAGCATGGATACCACTCTCTGAAATGGCATGTAAAGGCTTACCCCTCATACTCAACACGGGACGAACCGTAGAGCAGTTTCATACCCGTACCAAAACAGGAACCATAGGTATACTCGATGCCCTGGCCCCTGAAGCATGGGTAGATTTAAGCCCTAAAGATGCTCTTAAACTCCAAGTCAAAAGTGGTGATAGAATCGCTCTCTCTGGAACGCGTGGACGTGTGGAAGATGTCATTGTTAAAGTAAGTGAAACAGTGAGAGAAGGTAATGTCTTTGTACCTTTCCACTTTAACGAGCAACTCATTAACAACATCACCATACCTGAGTTTGATCCTAAATCTTTTGAACCAAACTATAAACAGTGTGCTGTACAACTACACTCAGAAGCTGTACCGGAAGGAATAACCTATGAAGAAGTAGAAATATCTGGTTATTTAGAGGGTGTGAAGGTGTATGAAGAAGAGGTATTGGTAGAAGAAAAAATGAAGACTTCCCAACAACTGTAGGGGGTTTTCCCTGACAACACCTTTTATTTTGCATGCATAGTTTTGGTGTTGTAAGGGTACAACACCCTACAGGAGTACTTGTAAATCATTCAAATCAAAAAGCAATAACTTATCATCTTTCATACCAAGTAACTCTTTAGAAAATCCAGATTTTGAAAAGAGTGCATAGACATCTACTTTTAAACCTGATTCTGCTGCTTTTTGTTTGAGTTTTGTAAGTTCATTTTTACATACCATACGATCTTTATATTTACATTCACACAATATAATCTTCTGACTTTCTGTAATGGCTAAAATATCAAATTCACTATATATATTCCAATAGGAACCTGATGAGAGTATGGGTTCTTTCTTCTCATAATAGTGTAAAAGTAAATCATTACAAAGTTGTTCATAGACTAAAGAGCGTAACCGTTCATAGTGTTGTTCAAAATTCTCTAAAAACTTACTTCCTGCCCCTAAAGCTAACTCTTTTCTGTAGTAGGTGGCAAAGCCAAACCAAAAACGCATAAAAGGTTGCGTAAAACGTAACTTATCTTGTATACGGTAGGCACGTTGTTCTTTAGGAAGCTTATGTTTAGGATGTAGCCGTAGAGGAGATTCACGAGACTGTTCTACTCTTAAAACATTCAAAGAGATAAGTTCATCTACAATACGTGCACCAACACTCTCTGAAAGCTTTGCCTTACGAAGAGCAGAATAATACTTACCATCTCCACGTGCAACAGCTACAAGAAGTTCTCTATAGGGCGTTTCGAGTAAATATGAGGGAGTGACTAAGTTTTGAAACTTTATAAAGTTGTTTACGAAATTAGATTCGACCATAGAAAAGACATCATCATAGTAATCTAACTCTAACTCACGACCAATACCACCTAAAATAGAGAAATATTCGATTACTTCTTCTAGTTCCAAATATGAGAAATGTTGATAAAATGTATGAAATAACAGTTTGATGAAACCCCTTTATTAAATTATATTATATCGTATCATGTTTTTATTTGCTCCTCTCTAAAAATTTTATAAAACTATGCTATGATTAATTATTAATCATTAAAAAAGAGTATCATGGAAACATTTTTCACCACATCGGATAAAATACAACATATTATTAAAGGTTTTAACCTTACTAAAACACTTTTTGTCTCTTCTATTATCATAGGAGATGCCCATACTGGGAAAAAAACACTGGCACGTTATCTCTTTCCTGATGCACTTTTAGTTTCAGGTAAAAACCAAGAAGAAGTCGAAACTGCTTTAAAAAACTATGATGAAATTATTATTTCTGACTTTGAAAAGTTAAGTAATCAAAGCTCACTTGATTTTTCTAATAAACGTATTATTGCTACTGCAAATTATTTAGGCAATCCTAGCATTATAGATGAATTATTTGCTTTTATCTATACTATGCCTTCACTGCAAGAACGCCATGAAGACACACGCTATCTTTGTGATATGTTTAAAAAAGAAGCAGCATCTACCCTAATGCTAGACATAGAAGAAGTACAAGGTCAAGCTATACCTATTAATCTTAGCAATAACTCTAAAAGTTTAAAAAAGTCTATCTATCAACATCTTATAAAACAGACTATGCCTATAGAAGATATTGTAGAGATGCTCCATGATTACTTTTATGAACATATGGAAGGCAATGACAGCTACAGAGAACATCTTGGTATTTATGAAAAACCCCTCATTAATGCAGGACTGAAAAAATATGGCTCTCAACTACAACTCTCACAAGTTTTAGGCATCAATAGAAACACACTACGGAAAAAAATACATGAACATAATATTGACTAGGAGATAAAATGGATATTGATTTTGAATCGTTTATAGATTGGGATAATAGTCCATTTATACTCTTTGACAGTAGAGGGAAAATACTTTATCTTAATAATGCCTCTGAGATACTCTTTGGCTATGTTTCTAAAAAAGAACTCTATGATATAGCCCTCTCTTATGCACCACAAAATTTTGGATATAGGACTACTACTATTTCATTGAGTTATGATTCATTTATGTTTTATGCTATTACAGTAGGGTATGAAAATGAAGAACAACTCTCTTTACGTTTATACCATGCTCCACGTATAAAACCTGTAAAAAAACTAGAAACCGATAAACTCATTACCACAGATATTAATATACTGCTTGAAGCAAATATTTCACTTTTTAAAACAAAAAACAGTAATAAACTCTCACTTTTAACCGATCAAGATTTACCACCCTTTAAATTGGATCAAAATAATTTTTCAAAACTTCTAAGAAAAACACTTGATGCATTTAGAGCTTCTGATTCTATTGATATCGTACTCAAGTTACTTATTGGAGAACATGTTATTATCGACAATAAAAAAGAGTCCATTATACAACTTATGATTAGAGCTAATGGACGCTATATTGATGCAGATGAAGAGATACGTACTTTAGCAGCACAAAGTCAAATAAAATGTATTACAAAAGAGTATACAATTCTTTTAGAAATACCTCTTATACGGTAAAACTATCTCACATTAAGATTTAAAAACCACAATGATTAAAAATTAATCACTATTGTCTCTATAATAAATCATAATCCATGCTAATATCTGTTTGTAAATTAATTTTAAAGGAATTAGCATGAAATTAAAACTTTCAGCTCTAATGGCGTTGTTCTTGCCTATCTTTGCTTTTGCAGAAGATAAACTAGACTCGGGAGACACAGCATGGATGATGGTATCTACAGCATTTGTACTACTAATGACACCAGCGGGTTTAGCACTATTTTATGGCGGTATGACAAGAAGTAAAAATGTACTTAACACGTATGCAATGGTAATGGGTGCATTTGTTGTTGCATTTGTTGTATGGATTGTTGCTGGTTATTCAATTGCATTTGGTACAAACGAAAATGCAATGATTCAAAATGTATTTGGTGGATTTGGTAACGTAATGCTTGATGGTATTAAATGGACAGACCTATCTGGTACTTACCCAACTTACGTATTTATCGCATTCCAAGGTACATTTGCTGCGATTACTGTAGCGATTGCTTCAGGTTCAGTTATTGGACGTATGAAGTTTTCAACTTGGATGGTAATCGTTGTATTATGGGGACTTTTAGTTTATGCTCCAATAACACATATGGTATGGGGTGGAGACGGTGCTTACCTTTTTGATGCTGGTGCACTTGACTTTGCCGGTGGTACAGTTGTACATATGAATGGTGGTTTAGCTGGTCTTGTTCTTGCTATTTTAGTAGGTAAAAGAGCTGGACACAACAAAGTAGCTATGAAACCTTATAGTATTCTATTTACTGCTGTTGGTGCATCTTTACTATGGTTTGGTTGGTATGGATTTAATGGTGGTTCTGCATTTGGTGCAAACGCTATTGCTGGTCTTGCGATTCTTACAACGACTATAGCCACTGCAGTAGCTGGTATTACATGGATGCTTCTTGAGTGGTTCATCTTCAAAAAACCTACACTTCTTGGGATTGCTTCAGGTATCATCGCTGGTCTAGTAGCTATTACACCTGCTGCTGGTTTTGTAGGTGTTGGTGGTGCATTTGTTCTTGGTATTGTTGGTGCTATCGTTGCATTCTTCGGTGTAGTTACACTCAAGAAAAAACTTGGTTATGATGACTCTCTTGATGCATTTGGTATCCACTTCCTAGCTGGTCTATGGGGTGCACTTGCAACTGCTTTCTTAGCACTTGATGATAAAGACCTTCTATGGGACGGTCCACTTAAAGAGTCTGGTGACAGAATGGGACAATTTATGGTTCAAGTTGAATCTGTATTGATTGTTGGTGCATGGACACTTGTTGGAACAGTCGTTGTTTACTACATTGCATCTGCGTTAACAGGTGGAGCAAGAGTAGATGAAGAGACTGAGCACAATGGTCTTGATGAAACTGTACATGGTGAAACTGTAGTAAACTCTTAAGCGTTTACTACCATTAATTTATATAAGGAATTATCGTATGAAAAAAATTGAAGCAATTATAAAACCATTCAAACTAGAAGACGTCAAAGACGCTCTAGTTGAAGCAGGTATCGAAGGTATGACCGTATCTGAAGTAAAAGGTTACGGAAGACAACAAGGTCATTCAGAACTCTATAGAGGTGCAGAGTACGTGGTTGAATTTATCCCTAAAATTAAAATAGAAATCGTTGTATCTGACGATGACTATGCACAAAAAGCTGT
>CAZXGY010000029.1:0-3560 GCA_964640455.1 uncultured Sulfurovum sp. | reverse complement strand
ATCTCTTTTACTAACAGTTATACTATCAGTATATTATTTTAAAAGGATATGTTGATGGAAATGAATTATGTGATTGATACTTTCTTTGCAATTTTTGCAATGACACTTATCATCTTTATGGTACCTGGGTTTGCTATGCTCGAAGCCGGTCTCGTTAGAACCAAAAATGTTACATCTGTACTTACAGTAAATGTAATGATTTATGCACTAGCTTCTTTAGCATTTATGCTAGTTGGGTATGAGTATGCCTTCGGTAGCTGGGATCATCAAGATGGCATAAGTAAATATGCTTTCTTCATGTTTCAAATGGCATTTGTAGGAAAAGTAGTCAACATTATGTCTGGTGGGGTCAGTGAACGTTCACGTATTTTACCTTTAGCTTTCTTTACTGTTGTAGTTGGTGCATTTCTTTACCCAACGATTGTCAATATCACCTGGGGAGCTAACTTTTTAGCAGGTACGGTACTAGACATCTCAGGCATGGTTGACCTTGCAGGATGTACAGTCATACATTCTACAGGTGGATGGGCACTGCTTGCAGCTATTCTTATCATGGGGTCACGTCGTGGTCGATATAAGAAAAATGGTGCTATTAAAGTTATCCCTGCATCAAATATCCCTCTTGTCACGCTTGGAGCATTTTTACTTTGGATTGGTTGGTTTGGATTTAATGGTGGTTCAGTAGGAGCCATTTCAAGTAAAGAAAATGCTGATGCGGTAGCACTTACCATTATGAATACAAATACGGCAGGACTTGCAGGTGCCATTGTCGGATGGCTTTTGACTTACTTCCGTTATAAAAAGTTTGATATTACTATGATTCTCAATGGTGCACTTGGTGGACTTGTTGCAGTGACGGCTGGACCAGATCAATACAGTATGTATCAACCTATTCTTATCGGTGCGATTGGTGGATCATTGGTAGTTTTCTTTGTACCTATCTTTGATAAACTTAAAATGGATGATCCAGTTGGAGCTCTTTCTGTTCACTTAGTTAACGGTATTTGGGGTACACTAGCTGTAGGTATTTTTGTATCTGATGTGAGTATTCTTTCTCAACTTAAAGGTATTGTAGTTGTAGGTGCTATTGTATTCCCTCTATCTTATGCCCTTATCTATACTATCAATAAATTCTTTACGCTTCGTGCAGAAGATGATGAACAATTAGAAGGAATAGATGCCATAGAGTGTGGTATAGAGTCATACCCAGAATTTAAAAGAACCATTTAACGGACACGAAACGAACAAAGTCCGTTTTCGCTACGCTAACGCTGAGTTTTTCTCAGCGAAAAGCTCATGTAACTAGTTACATAATTAAAGTATTAGGAAAAGAAATGAAAAAAATTGAAGCAATTATCAAACCATTTAAACTAGATGAAGTAAAAGAGGCTCTTGTAGAGGCCGGTATAGAGGGTATGACTATCTCAGAAGTCAAAGGGTATGGTAGACAGCAAGGACACTCAGAACTCTATAGAGGTGCTGAATACGTGGTAGAGTTTATCCCTAAAGTGAAAATTGAACTTGTTGTAAGTTCACAAGAGTATGCAGACAAAGCGATAGAAGCCATAAGTGCTGCTGCAAAAACAGGTAAAATTGGTGATGGTAAAATCTTTGTATCAGATATCTCTAGAACCATCCGAATACGTACAGATGAAGAGGACGAAGAGGCTTTATAGCCCTTCTTTCTTCAAGCTCTTCACTTTCTCTTCACTCGCTATTATCTTCCATGCTACACCTTCTATACCAAAGTCTTGTTCATACTGTGTCACACTTAGTTGCTTAAGAGTATAAAGTGTTTTATCTACATTGCTGTATGTTGTAAAAAAATCATAACCCACTTCTTTTTCATAGTCTACTAAAGTAGCCTCTGCTAGTACATTTTTAACGGCTAATGCATATGCCCTTGCCATCCCACCTGTACCTAACTTAATACCACCAAAATAGCGTACTATAAGTACGGCACAGTTTATGAGTACTTCTCCCCTCATCACATTAAGTGCTGGTGTACCTGCACAGCCTTTTGGCTCTCCATCATCAGAACTATTTTCTACTACCTGATTAAAATCATTGAGGTAACGTAAAGCATATACTACATGATTGGCTTTTGGATTCTCTTGTTTGAGTTTCTCCTGTAAACCTCTATATAAAGAGATAGGCACTAAGTACGTAATGAATTTAGAACGATTAACCTCTGTGGTATACGCATAACTTTCATACACCGTTTTCACTAAATAACCCTACGAAGGTATTTGTATATTTTAAGACCTATAAAACTTCCAATAAGGTCGGCAACAATATCTTCGCTTTCTGCAAATCGTCCCTCTACAAAGTACTGACTCGCTTCTATAAACCCACCAAAAAGAACTAACAATAAGAGTGCTTTAAAGTAGTTAATTTTATACCCTAGTCTAAAGAGTAAGCCTAAAACAACAAATGCAAATACATGGTGTGCTTTATCACTTATATTACTAATATGTGGTGCTAAGTCTTGTGGGAGTACAGCTGCTACATAACTTACTATGAGGGCTAGAATAAAAAGTATTTTAAATTGAGGTCTGTACCTATACAGCTTTGACTTTTTCAACAATAAGCTCCACAAACTTCTCTGAACTATTCATACACTTGGCAACAATATAATCATCATATTTTATTTTCTCAGCAATTTCTCTATGTTCTATGTCAAGCTCAAAAACTGTCTCTGAATTATCTAGTGTAAAAGCCAAAGGAAAGATAATTACTTTACGGTGTGTTGGATTACGTAAGACATCTACCAAATTTGGTTCAAGCCATGCAGAGCTTCCTACTTTTGACTGATAAACAAGTTTTATATTATGGAACTCTATACCACGCGCTTTCAAATAAATTTTAATAGCACTTGCATTTCCTTCAACTTGATTCTGATAAGGATCCCCTGCTTGAATAATACTCAATGGTAAACCATGTGCAGAGAGTAATAAATCATACTCCTTAGTCTCTTTACATTCCATTGCTTCCATAATCTTCTCACAAGAAGCTTCTATATAGTCATAATCATCATAATAAGGGTCAATAAGAGTTATCTTAGGGGTATAGTCCAATTCTTTACATCTGAGCTCTATATCCTCAACTGATGAGAGTGTTGTTGTTGTTGAATATTGTGGGTACATAGGAAATAAAATAAGTTCTTCAATACCCTTTTCTTGACACTTTTTTAACACTTCATCTGCAAAAGGTGGGACATAACGCATAGTAGGATAAATAGGCATATCTATTTTCTCTTCAAGCTTTGAAATAAGTTCATAAGTCAAACCTGGTAAAGGTGATTTACCACCAAGGAGTGCATAATTTTCTTTTACTTCTTCTAGTCGATTATTAATGATAATTGTGGCTACTAATTTCCGTGTATATGGATTCATCGTCAAAATATTTTTATCAGCAAACATATTACGTAAAAAAAGTTCTACCTCTTCCACATCATTAGGTCCACCCATATTAAGAAGCAACAAAGCTTGATTCATACATATCCTTTAAAGTCTTGTATTTTAGCATAGAGAGTGTAAAATCATACATAAATATTGTTA
>CAZXGY010000028.1:1354-9943 GCA_964640455.1 uncultured Sulfurovum sp. | reverse complement strand
AACCTACAAATAAAAGCCCATACCAGCGTAACTGTAAAGGACCTAATTCAATGAGCGTAGGATTGACATTCCAAATAAAGTGTTCCATGTATATAATTCCCTAATTTATAAGTGTAAGGATTATACAGAAAATAGATTAATGATGTTTTAGCTGTTTATCTTCTCTTTAATCTCTCTAGCAATCATAGAGATTTTTGTAATTTTTTGTGTATGACTGAGTGAGTCGTCTAACAGTACTTTTACAAAAGCAGAACCAACAATGACACCATCTACACCTTCTGCTTTCTCTTTGGCTGTATTTTGATCCACACCAAAACCTACATAGACAGGTGTGTCAGAGTACTTTTTAATACTCGTAATGATAGATTGTAAATCTTCACTCTTTCCAGATCCTGTAATACCTGCATACGCCACAAGATAGATGAATTTTTTAGCATTAGTCACTATCTCTTGTATACGTGCTTCGGAGTCTGTGGGTGCAATGAAGTCAATAAGACTGAGCCCTGCTGCTTCAACACTTGGTTTGTAAAGAGCTGCTTCTTCTAAAGGAAGGTCTGGGATGATAAATCCATTGACACCTACTTCTTTTGCTTTGGCTATAAAATTGTCCATACCTTTGTGATAAAAAGGATTAAAATAACCCATCCAGAGTGTATCGATGTGTGGTGCAATTTTTGCCGAAGCATTAAAAAGATGTTCTAGTTTAAAACCATTCTGTAAAGCTTTTAAATTTGCTTTTTCAATAACAGGTCCATCTGCTACAGGATCAGAAAATGGCATTCCAAGTTCAAGGGTATCAACACCTGCTTCAGCAAGTGCCAAAGCAGCATCAATAGTAAACTCTAAAGAGGGGTATCCAGTGGTAATATAAGCAACTAATTTTTTCAATATTTCTTCTTGTGTAATATATTTTCAACATTATATGATAAAATGAGTAAAAATATAGATTTGCCATTTAGGATTAAAAGAAAATTATGAGTATTCATACCCCAAAAATAGAAAAAAAAGTAACTTTAACAACTATAGCAAAGATGAAAGGTGTTGAACCTATTACCATGGTCACAGCGTATGATGCACTTTTTGCACAACTGTTTGATGGTGAAGTAGAGATGATACTTGTGGGCGATAGCCTTAACATGAGTTTTTTAGGTAAAGAAGACACGCTAAGTACTACTATGGATCAAATGATTTACCATACACAAGCAGTGTGTAATGGAGCGAAACTTCCACTCATTGTACTTGACATGCCTTTTGGTTCATACTCTACAGTAGATGATGCTATACACAATGCCACTAGAGCCTACCAAGAAACAAATGCACAAGCTATAAAAATAGAAGGTGGTAAAGAGCGAGCACACATCGTAGAAGCGTTAACGCAAAACTCTATTGCAGTTCTTGGACACATTGGTTTGATGCCACAATTTTTAAGATCTGATGGTGGTTATAAAATACGTGGAAAAGATGCAGAGGATATTGCTTCTCTTGTGGAAGATGCAAAAGCACTTGAAAAAGCAGGGGTGTTTGCCATCGTAGTTGAAGGGGTAAAAGCTGAAGCTGCTAAAGCCATTACTGACGCGGTCTCTGTTCCCACTATCGGGATAGGTGCGGGGAATGTGACAGATGGACAAGTACTTGTATGGTCTGATATGTTTGGTTTCTTTGAAGCCTTTAAACCCAAATTTGTGAAGCAGTATATGGATGGTGCAAAACAGATACGTCAAGGTTTAGAAAATTATAGAAATGATGTTAAAGCAAAAGAGTTCCCCTCTGAGGAATATACGTATTAATGGAACGCATGGTTGAGATAGAACGTTTTGATGAAGAGGTCTCTTATGAAGTAACACTTCGTCCTAATTCATGGGATGAGTATATCGGACAAGAGAAGATTAAAAAAAACCTCAAAGTATTTATTGAAGCAAGTAAAAAAAGAGAAGAAGCCTTAGATCATATTTTGTTCTTTGGTCCTCCAGGTTTAGGTAAAACAACGATTGCAAATATCATCTCTACAGAAATGAATGCAAACATAAAAACCACAGCTGCCCCTATGATAGAAAAAGCAGGAGATTTAGCAGCACTACTAACCAATATAGAAGAGGGTGATATACTCTTCATAGATGAAATACACCGAATGAGTCCTGCCATTGAAGAGATACTCTACCCTGCGATGGAAGACTTTAGGCTCGACATCATTATAGGCTCTGGACCTGCTGCTCAAACGGTAAAGATAGACTTACCACGTTTTACACTCATTGGTGCAACAACAAGAGCGGGGATGCTTTCAAACCCTTTACGTGAGCGTTTTGGTATGCATTTTAGAATGCAGTTTTATACGCCTGAAGAGTTGGCTAAAATAGTCACACAAGCCTCACACAAGTTAGAAAAAATAGCCCAAAAAGAAGCAGCTGTTGAGATGGCAAAACGTAGCCGTGGTACACCTCGTATTGCTTTACGTTTACTCAAGCGTGTGAGAGACTTTGCAGAAGTTTTAGATGAACAAGAGATAAGTCTGGAGCGTGCAAAATATGCCCTAGACCAACTGGGTGTAAATAACCTTGGTTTTGATGAACAAGATATTCAACTACTTGAATTACTCGTATCTGCTAAAAATAAACCTATGGGACTCAGTACTATTGGAGCAGCATTGAGTGAAGATGAAGGAACGATTGAAGACGTGCTTGAGCCTTATCTTATAGCCAACGGCTACATAGAACGTACTGCACGAGGACGTATAGCTACACAAAAATCGTATGAGCATTTTAAGTTGAGTGGTACAAAGGACGGTTTGTTTGTTGAGTAAAAAATCTTTAATGGTCACAGCACTATTTGTGTTAGGAATTATTGGTGCATACTCTGTGTATAAACCTTTTTTACTTTCGTTAGGCGTAGCAATGTTACTGACTATGGCAACATTTAACCTGACTAAAAAACTGGTAGACTATACACACTCTGCACATATCTCTGCCGCTATCTCTACAACACTTTTAACGTTACTTCTTTTTGCACCTATTATTTATTTGGCAACGATTGGTGTGAGCTATATTTCACAAATTGATAACGCAGGAATAAAAGATACGATACATACGATAAAAACATTTGTAGAGGGTATACCATTTCTAAAAGATTTGAGTATCAAATATCTGAGTGATGACAAAATTACATTTTATTTAGAAGAGTCTACTACGTATGCAACCTTTGCAGGTGGAGCAGGACTTGGCTTTATGAAAAATATGTTTTTTGTGGTGGTGTTTTACTTTTTTATTAACTACTATGGAAACCGATTTTTTGATATCATTTTAGATCTTCTACCTGTCTCTCCAGTTAAAGGTGCACGTATGATGCAAGAGGTATCGGCTACGATGGAAGTTGTTTTTTATTCTATTATTGTGACGGCTATTTTTGAAGGTTTTCTCTTTGGTTTGATTATGTCAGTATTTGGATTTAATGGACTGTTTTTTGGTATGATTTATGGGTTTGCATCACTTATTCCTATTATTGGAGGAATTATAGTTTGGGCACCAGTATCTCTTTATGTGTGGACAAAAATAGATTCTCATACTGCTATTATTATTGCAAGTTATTCTGTCATAATGATTTCAGTCATTGCTGATACTATTATCAAGCCTATGATTATCAAAGTCATTAAAGAAGACTTTTTAAAGAGTACGATTAAAATTAATTCTATTGTTATCTTCTTCTCTATTTTGGCAGGTATGAGCACCTATGGTTTCTGGGGTATGATTGTCGGACCTGCAATTACTTCATTTCTTATAGCGATTACCAAAGTCTATTTAGACTATAGTGAGATAGGTTAAAGAATGTTAGTTAACTTGCAGTTAAATATATTATACGAAGGATTAAGATGATTAAAATACTTATTATAGAAGATGACCCAGAGCTAGCACTTATCTTAACCAATTATCTGACTAAGTTTGATATGGAAGTAATTGGTGCAGAAGATCCATACATTGGGCTTTCATTGCTTACGCAACATGAATTTGATTTGATTATTTTAGACTTAACTTTGCCTGGTATGGATGGACTTGAAGTGATTCCTAAAATACGTGAAATATCAAATATACCTATTATTATCTCATCTGCACGTGATGACATTACGGATAAGGTAATAGGTATGGAGAGAGGAGCTGATGATTATATGCCAAAGCCGTATGATCCTCGAGAGTTGGTAACACGGATTAAAACCATATTGCGTAGAACAACGATTTCTAAAGAAAAAGTAGAAAAAGTAGAAGAAATTTTTGTTGCTGATCCAAAAGCCAGAGAGATACGCTTTAAGGGAAAATCACTTGAACTTACAGCGGCTGAATATGATATTTTGCTTATGTTATTACAACATAAAAATGGTTCAGTCTCTCGTGAACAACTTCTTTATGAGAGTGAGCATATAGATGATGACTCTTCTATTAAAAATATTGATGTTATCATCTCTCGAGTAAGACAAAAAATCGCTAAAATAGATCCTGATAATATCTATATTAAGCCTATACGTGGTGTAGGATACCTTTTAACAGACCGCGTATGAAAAACCTATCTGTAACAACTTTTATACATATTCTTTTTTCCGTGGCAATTGCTATTTTGATTGCTACTTTTATGTTGTTTCTATCTTGGGATCAAGATAGGCAAAAAATAGAAAAATATAAACGCTATCAACTAATCTCCATTACTTTTCTTTCAAATTTGCAACAACATGATAGAGAAGATAAGCTTGAAAAGCTATATAAAGAACTTCATGTAAAAGCAGTCAATAGTAAAAAAATTCCTAAAATAAAAAAAGAGATACAATCAGTAGGAAAAACAGTTTTCTCTGGAGGGTCATCACTAGGAAGCGTAAGGGTATTTAAATTAAAAAATAGACACTATATTTATGTTCAGAGTATACTTCATAACCTTATGTTGGAAGATAATCGTCCAAACAATTATTATTTTAAAATTGCTATGATTTTGGGTGTTTTCCTAATAGGGTTACTATTACTTGTTTATTTGGCTGTATTGAAAAAGCTATACCCTCTCAAGACACTACATAAGCAAATACAAAATTTTGCACGGGGTGATATAAAGACACGGATTACCTATTTGTATGATGATGAGATTGGTAAAATTGCTAAAAGTTTTGATGATGCCATTGTACACATTAATGAACTTAGTATGTCTAAAAACCTTTTTATGCGTAACCTTATGCATGAGCTTAAAACGCCTATTACCAAAGGGCGTATCGTAGTTGAAATGATGGAAGATGAGAGTATAAAGAAAGTACTTGTCCGTGCTTTTGAACGTATGAATGAACTTATCTCTGAATTGGCAGAAATAGAGAGAGTAACAACCCAAAGTTTTGAACCAAATTTTGAGTATGTCATGCTTTCAGATATTCTTAATGAGAGTAAAGAGTTACTTATGACACAAAGTTCATGTGTAAAAACAGAGATAGAAGATAGAGCACTTACTACAGATAAAAAACTTATGACATTGGTGATGAAAAACCTCATTGACAATGGTATAAAGTATGGAAAAGATAAGTGTGTAATGATTTCAAATAATAAGAATATGATAGAAGTTATTTCACGAGGTGATGCTTTAGCACACCCTTTAACCTATTATACGGAACCATTTTCTCAAGCAGAAAAACGAAGTTCAGGTTTTGGATTAGGACTTTATATTGTAGATAGTATTTTGGAAAAATTAGAATATAAATTAGGATACAAACATGAAGATGGAAAAAATATCTTTATGCTTGTTCCTATGCAGGAACTACATTAATCTTTTAAAGACTCAGCTATAAGCTCTAGAGGATTTTTAAAGATGGTTTCTACTTCTGCATTGTTTAAAGATTCACTGATTTGTATGCGACATGCAGAACACTCTGCACTTACATAGTGTGCTTTTGTCTCTTTGATCATGGCAGCTTTTGGTTTCCCTGCAGCCTCAGCAAAGTGAAATTTCTCTGTTTGCATGGTAACCCCACCAAATCCACAGCATCTATCAGGATCACTCATCTCTATCATTGGGTAGTTAGGGGAGAGTAGGTTACGTGGTTGCTCTGAGATACCTTGTACTTTTTTAGCATGACATGGATCATGGTAGGTTACTGCTTTATCAAACTTTTTACCTTTGTCTTTAAGGATTTGTTGTAACTCAGTGTTATCATCTAACCAAGCTGTAGCCATGTGTATTTTTTCTGCCACATTTTTAGCACGCAGTTCCCACTCTGGCATATCATGGTTTTTAAAGAAGACTTGCCAGTCATGTTTTACCATAGCTGAACAAGTAGCTTCTGGTATAAGCATAGCATCACACTCATCCATAAAGCTTTCAAAATACTCAATGTTAGCTTTAGTCATGCGCTCTACTGAGTCCACTGCACCTGTAAAGTAGGCTGGAGCTCCACAACAAAGTTGTTCTTTAGGGATAAAAATATCAATATTTAGCTCTTTGAGTATCTCTACTAAACTATCACCTATGCCACCATAGTTGTAGTTTGCTAAACACCCTATGAATATAGCCACACGTAAAGGTTTCTCTTCTTGTTTTTGTGCAGGAATATTTTCTGGGTATGAGTTTAGAAAAGAAGTTTTCATCATAGAAGGGATGAGTCTAGCTTTTTTCATCATAGGAATAGAAAATCTTGCTTTAAGCCCTTGATCATTATCGGCAATAGAGAATGCACAGGTTTTAAAGGCATATCCAAATTTCATGACGATATCCATAACCTTACGTTTTTCTAGTAGATAGAAGATAGCTTTTTTGTAAAATGGCATACCAAATTTCTCAGCAATATCTGCACGTACTTCCTCTATAACCATATCGGTTGGGAGTGAGTTAGGACAAACTTCGACACAATTGGTACATAGAAAACAAGATTCAAAGATATTTTTGGCATTTTTATCGAGTTCGAGGTCACCTCTTTGATACGCACCAAGAAGGTCTATGAAACCACGAGGAGAGGTAGTCTCATCTGGGTTTACTTGGTGGATGGTACAAACAGGGATACACTTACCACATTTTATACAATCATCACTAGTCTCTGAGAAATTGAAGATGTCTTCTATTTTTTTACTCATGTTTCCTCTTCTTTTGGTCGGCTAAAGCCAACCCTACGTTGCAATAATATATTTTTGTAGGGTTGGCTTTAGCCGACCACCACATTATTTGATTAAACAGTTTTTGAAAAGCTTTTTTTACTTCCACCATACTGGTGCATATAGGCATCAAATGGCATAGCGATGTTTCTTATGAGCAGTGTACCAGTGGTACTTACTGTTATCTTATTATCTGTAATGCTCACTAAGTCAGCTTCTACAAACTCTTGCAGTGCCTCTAGGGCATCTGCAAAGTACTCGCTAAAGGTGATGTTATGCTCTTTATTGACACGTTTCATGTCTATGGAGAAGTTCGCCATCAGTTCCATAATAACGGCTTTTCGTAAATAGTCATCATCACTCAAGTTAACACCTCTTTCAAAAGGGAGTTTCCCTGCGTCAAGTGCTTCTTCATAGAGTTTCATATTTTTGGTATTTTGTGCATAATACATTGCACCTTCACCGATGCTAGTAAGCCCAATACCTACAAGGTTTGCACCACCTTTAGTCGTGTAACCTTGGAAGTTTCTATGTAACTCACCTTTGGCTATGGCACCAAAGAGTTCATCTTCTGGTTTAGCAAAGTGATCCATACCTACCATCTTATAGCCTTTGTTTTCAAAAAAGTCAATAGTGTACTGGAAGATTTTCAGCTTTTCATCTGGACTTGGCAATGTTGTTTCATCAAACTTACGTTGTGTTTTCATGAGCCAAGGCACGTGAGCATAGTTAAATACAGCTACTCTGTCTGGGTTGAGTACAGTAGAGAGTTCAAGTGTCTTTTTAAAGGTCTCTAGATTCTGGTAAGGTAGTCCATAAATGAAGTCTGTGTTAATAGACTTGATACCATACTCTCTAGCTAAGTTTACAGCGTTTTGTGTAAGGTCTAGTGGTTGGACACGGTGTATCTCTTTTTGTACTTTGTCATCAAGGTCTTGTACCCCAAAACTGATACGGTTAAAGCCATGTTTTTGAAAGACTTTCATCTGGTCTTCGTTAAAAAAGCGAGGGTCTATCTCACAGCTTATTTCTGCTTCTTTACTCCAGTTAGGAAATGCCTTTTTAATGTAAGAGACTATCTCATCAAGCTCAAATGCTTTATAGTAAGTAGGTGTTCCCCCACCAAAGTGAAACTGTATCACTTCACGTTTAGTGTCTATATGTTTTGCCAAGAGGTCTATCTCTTTTTTCAAGTACTCTATGTACTGACTAAGCTTCTCTTCTTTAGAAGTAAATACTACGTTACATCCACAGAAGTAACATGCAGACCTACAAAATGGTAGATGCACATAAAGCGATATTTGTTCTGTAGAAGTCTCTAAGTATTTGATGTAGTCATCGTACTTAAAATCATCATTAAACTCTAGGGCTGTTGGGTAAGAGGTGTATCTTGGTCCTGGTTTAGAATATTTACTAAATTTTTCGAAATCTATAGTGCTCATTTTTCCTCTTCTTTATTACGTTGTCCATCAAGCCATACCATGATGCCTTTTTG
>CAZXGY010000028.1:0-1254 GCA_964640455.1 uncultured Sulfurovum sp. | reverse complement strand
TAGGGTACAAACTTACGCTCTTTGGTTTGTGACTTTATTTTCTGTGCCAGTGCTATCATCTCTAAGATTTCATCTTTGCTAAAATCTTTGAGTGTTAAAAAGTGTCTCATAGGACTATCCTCTTATCTATCCATTATCATAAGACAATAGATAGTAAAATTTAAAAGAGAATATTTTACCATAAATTCATTGAGGGTATTATTTGAGTGAGTTTTTAACAAACGCCTCTATCTGTTTTTTATTGAGTGAACCGGAAGTTCTGTTGATGATTTTATTTTTTCTAAAAAGTATAAGCGTAGGAATACTACGTACCTGATAAACCTGCGACACTTGTTTTTGTGTATCTACATTTACTTCTGCAAAAGTAACTTTGCCTTTAAATGTAGCTGCTGCATTATGGTACTCTGGAGTCATCTTTTTACATGGTCCACACCAAGAAGCCCAAAATTTCACAAGTACAGGTTTATCACTTGTAAGTAGTTTACTTAGGTAATTTGAATTAGTCAATTCTAGGAGGCTATTGTCTCTAGCTATGGCACTCTGTGTGGTTAGTAAGATTGATCCTAAAAGGATTAGTTTTAATAGTGTTTTCATACACTTATTGTAGCTAATATACATTAATACATCTTAGTACATGTATTTTTATAGTGTTGGTTTTTGTATGTTTTTACCTAACTCTTTTGCTATAGCATAAGCGACGAGGTGTGCTACTTTTTTTAGGCGTGGGTTTAGCCACTTGGTCTGTTTGTCACAGGTAATCTCTCCAAGTTCAAGTACTAAAAACTTTTCAGACTGTATCCACTTGTAGGCATAGTAGTTGCTAAGGTTTTTAGTAAAGTTATCCACATGCCAATGGTAAGGAAAATAGTCTTTATAAAGTGCTTTCCATCTCTGTGCAAACTCATAAGAGTCCATAGATGGGTACCCTATAGATGCACCTGAGTTACAAGGTTTATTCGCAGAGTCAAAGTGTATAGAGATGGCTATCTTTGCACGGGTAAAACGTACTTTTGCAGGAACTCGCTTTACATCTATGTCCCAAGATTTTAACTTCTTAGCTACTTCATCTGCTACGAGTACATTCCACTTTACTTCTGAGTAGAGTTTAGAGACAGCACCTGTGTTACCAGAAGTACGCCCCTCATGTCCTGCTTGTATGACTACTTCTATGGGTTTTGTGGTACTCCAGTAGAGTATAAAAGCCATAAGTAAGATGATGAGTAGGGCAAAAAAAGTTGCGGGTTTGTTTTTGAT
>CAZXGY010000027.1:0-10099 GCA_964640455.1 uncultured Sulfurovum sp. | reverse complement strand
ATATTGTCCAAATTAATATATAATTAAAAAGTATTGGATACAGAACTAAACTGATAAATATTGTAAATAACGATGCAGAAAGTATACTTACTCGAGATATTGCATATAAAGCAACTACAATATCTTCATCAATATATTGTAGTTTTTTGAGTGTCTCGTTAAAATTAAATAATAAGTTTTTATATTTCATATATTATTATACACATATATCTAAAAAATTAAAGCTCATTTCCCGTTTTTATGATGTCTAAACCAAAGCGTGTGCGTAAGTTATGGATATCTTTATATAATTTTTCATCTTTACTATCTTCATCAAAATCCAAAAGAGACAGTGTCTTTAAATTTGCAGAAGAAAAATTAGAAACATTCATACTTAGTTTAATTGCAGATTTGTTAGTATGTACAATTTCATCAAACATTTGAGAAAGTGTCTCTTTAAAAAGTTTTTCTGAAAATACTCTATCTACCGTAAGTGTCTTTTTTACACCCACCCCATACTCATAATTTATTTTCAAATAATATGATGTAGGATTAACTTCTATAGCCATTACCATATAGATAATATGACGTGCCATAATCATAACACGTCTTTTAATCTCTTGTGCATCGGCTATAGCATCGAAAGTACGGCTAATACCTATAGATTTACGTTCAGACTTAGGGTTAATACCCTCTCCATCTGTACCGGTCACACGTCTGTAAAGTTGTATACCTGGTTTTTTCCATGAGAAGAAAAGAGACTTGTGTCGTTTGATATCTCCCAGAGTCTTAATATAGTGTCCTTCAAGCCTTTTTTGAAATCCTTTTCCTATACCAGGAAATACTTTGATAGGTAAATTTTCTATATAGGCATCTATATCTTTTACCTCATATACACCATAAGGTTTAGCAGACTCCGTTGCAAGTTTGGCTATCCATTTAGCTCTAGATATACCTATAGATACAGGAATATCAAAATGATCTAGTATCTTAACTTGTAACTCTTGTGCAAAAGCATATACTTCATCATCATTTTTCCATCCGCTTACATCACAAAAAAATTCATCTATACTAAACTGCTCAACTTTGGGAATATGTGCTCTCATAAATGCATGTATTTTGTTTGAAAGTTTATGATAAAGTGGATAGTTTGAGGGTATCACTATCATTTCTGGACAAAGCTGTAATGCCTGAGCTATGGGCATGGCAGTCTTTACTCCTCTTGCCCTAGCCTCATAGGAAGCTGTAGTCACAATACCCCGTATCTTTTTACGTCCATCTATCTCATCTATAAAATAGTTCGCGAAGGTCTTTTCTTTATCAGAGTAAAATA
Organism: uncultured Sulfurovum sp.; assembly: GCA_964640455.1. Classification (GTDB taxonomy): domain Bacteria; phylum Campylobacterota; class Campylobacteria; order Campylobacterales; family Sulfurovaceae; genus Sulfurovum. The sequence continues at coordinate 8,787 of CAZXGY010000027.1, read as the reverse complement.
CTGGCATCACAAAAGCACCAGAATTATCATTCATAAGCCGTATATTTGTACGTTTTTTGTTAAATATTTCAAGGTTGGAGCGAGAGCCCACACAGATAGGTATGCCTTTAAGACTATCATTAACACTACGCTCGGCTGAAGCAAAAAAGCTATCTATATCTATATGAAGAAACATAGGTGATTATAGTATAAAAAAAAGAGTAGGTATTAAAATATGGCAAATTGCCATATTTTTAATATAAAATTATTTTTTAAATATATTTAGAAACTTCTGCCATAAAGACTCTTTAAAGATATCTTTTTTATAGCCTTCATTAGTCTTCTTGTGTATATTTGCAGAAAGCACATGTTTGTCTAACTTTTTATTTGCATGCTTTAAATGAATAGGGTCAAAATTACTTTGCATCCAATACCTTCTCTATCTCATTCATCGCATCTTGATTTTTAAGTCTAAACTTAATTTCAATACGTCTAGAGGCTTCTTTATCTTCTACACCATTAACTTTGATGGCATCAAGATATGCTCTACCTGAAGCTGTCATCAGTGGTCTAATATTATGTTTTTTAGAAAACTCTAACGTCAGGAAATACTCCATAACTGCAAGGGCACGTTTTTGAGAAAGATTTAGATTGTAGATGTAAGAACCATCACTGTCTGTATGCCCTTCAATAATAACCTGATCTAGGTGAGGCTTGATTTTAGGGTTATTAACCAGTGCACCTATATACTCTTCAAAGGCTTTCTTTAACTCAACTTTAGACTCAGGTTTAAGGGTAGCTTCACCACTACCAAAAAGAATGTTTGATGCCAATCTAAGTGAACCTGTTTTTTTATCGATATTAATCTTAGAACCTAGAGACTCTTTTAATGCAGCCACTACTTGAAGCTTTATTCCTGTGAGTGATTTAATTTTTGCTTTTTGTGACTGTAAGTTTGAAATCAATGCATCATACTTTGTTTTCTTCTCATCCATAGCATTTAAAAGGGTTAAAAGTTTTTCATCTTTTATTTTGACATTGTCTTTTGACTTAGTTAAATCATTCGATAAAATAAGTACTTTTCCTTCATAGTCTTTAAGCGTTTTTGTATTTGTTGCTAACAAGTCTTTATTCTTTTTCAATGCATTTTCATTTTTATCAAGCATGTTTTGCACAATAATAATTTTATCACTCAGTTGTGCTTCTCTTGTATTTGCAGCAAGTAAGAGTTTATTGAGTTTCTCAATTTCAGATATTTTAAGTTTAAACATTCTTTCATTATCAGATAACATCATTTGGTCTTTTGCAATATGTGCATTGTTCAACTGTATGAGCTTTTCACTTTTACTCAATTTGGCTACATCTTCAGCAATGTGAGCATCTTTAAGTGTAAGTAAATTATCTTTTTCCATGAGAAGTTTTTCATTTTCACTCAGATGCTCTGCATCTTTTGCAATACGTTCATTTTTAAGTTTAATAAGCTTTTCATTTTCAGAGAGATAACCGTCTTTTTCACTTATAAGTGCCTTACTCTTAGCCAAGGTATCACTAAGTTCATCTAGCGTATTTTCTTTGTCTTTCAAGTTTTTAGAAAGAGAACTAAGCTTGGCTTCTTTGTTATGTAAGTCTGACTTTAAAATAATAGACTTAGAGACAATCGCCCCAATGAGCAAAATAAAAACAAAGAGTAGTCCTGCCATCAAGTCGGCATATGATATCCAGAAGTTACTCTCTTCGTTTATATTGTTATTTTTAAACATTTCGTTTACTTCTCTTGCTGTTTGAGGGTTGCCATGTTTTTCAATATCAACTGATTTTGTTCAGAAACAATACGTGCAAAAGTTGCAAGTTTCTCTACGGCTTGCCCTAACTCAGAATCTATCTTTTCAAAAGTATGATCAACAGAACCATCGAACTTTTCCATTGATTTATGAAGATTTTTTGCATTTTCATTAAAACCTTCAATATTCTGTTCCATCAACTCTAGTGCAGTCATACTCTTATTTTTAACATTTAGACTATCAAGTGTTTCACGCAAATCTGAAGATGCCTCTTGCATGTGTACTGTTAATTTTGTAAAACTATTGGTTGTATCATTAATAATAGTGGTAAAGTTTTTAAGATATTGCTCATTCAACTCTTTAATAAAGTCCATATTGAAGGTCTCTTTTAATGTATCAACTATTTGTTGATCTTTAAGCTCTGACTGCATATGTTCATGTTTAATAAGCTCAGATTTTTTCCATACTCGTTTACCATAAAGCTTTTCAAGGTCATAAATCTGTTTGTCAACTTTAGCCATACCTCTTTTTTCAAAATAGGTCCAAATGAGCGAAAGCATAATACCGTAGATAGAAGCATAAAATGCCGTTCCTATACCCGAAAGAAGTACCGATATTTCACGATCTAATGCCCCTAAATCTTTTACGGTAAAGTCTGGCATAGACAAAGCAATAGCAATAAATGTACCTAAAATACCAAGCATAGGAAATACAGAAGGTGCAACCCGTGCAAAGTTATCGTTACGAATATCTTGATAATACTCAGAGATAAAATCTTTTACATATAAAGTTGACTTGGTTTTACCCATAATAGTCAAAGCATTTAAACGTAACTCTGATTGTAAATCTTCTTCCATTTTAAAGAATGAACTTTTCATATGACAAATAGCATAATTTGCATTATGTCTCACAAAAGAGACAAATACCAGAAAAATAAATGTAACAATAGCCAAAGTATGTAGTTCAACTTTTAAAGGGAAAATACCTATATAAGCCAGTATAAGTCCTAAAAGAAATAAAAATGGAATAAGTAAAATGGCTAAAGAGTGAGAAATACATGAAGTAGAGTTTTGTTTATCAAATTGTTGCATATATAAAGTTCCTATACTAAGTTAGATTAAATTATTATAGCCAAAATCTATAAATCAACTATTACTACTTCACCAAAAGGGACATCTCTACTTTCTGGCATTACCCACAGTACATCATAGGTGACTTCTTCTTTAGGGTACGTGCCTTCACCATCAGTGAAGTATATGAGTAGTGTTGGATAGTCGATATGTCTCTCTACATACTCAAATACAGGACGAAAGTCTGTACCCCCTCCTCCTGATATCTCATACTCTAAAGGTTCACCTGGTAAAAAAGTTTTAAATGACTGAACCTTTGCATCTGCGGTGATAAGGTCTATTTCATAGTTGGGGTACTGTTGCATCATAGAGCTTACTTCCCCTAAAAATGTAGAGAGTAACTCCTCATCTACAGAACCAGAGGTATCTATAGCCACTATAACACGTAACAGGTCAGAACTCATACTGGGCAAATATATACCTCTATAAAGCAACTTCATATTGGGTGGTGTAAAAGTATAAGAAGTCTTGGCATGCGTTGCGATATACCCATACAAAAACTCACGCCAGTCAATTTTATGAGAGAAGTATTCAGGAACAACAAACTCCATGTCCTTGGGCAAATTGCCCTGACGTTTGAACTTTTGAAATATCTGCTCCATACGCTCTTTCATCTCTTCATTCTCTTCATTATTCTCTAACGATGAAGAGGCTTCCTCTTTATCGTCAGCATTTTGTTCATTTTTACTATCTTCTGCATCAGGGTTACTATTTAACTCTTCATGCATGGTAATATTTTCTGCATGAACATCATCTTCAGCATCTGTTATCTGTTCACTCTCTTGTTCCATACTATGATCAGAGTTATCCATCATTTCTGCACGAAGCATTTCATACACCTCTTCTACATACAAGCCCTCAAACTTCTCTTCAAAGTAGGCATATTCAGGAAGTTGCATACCATTTTTAACAAGCATGGCATTGACCACATAATCAGTAGCTGTCTGCCAAAGCCACTTCGTACGACCATTCACACGTTCGTAGTGTTTGAGTACTGAGTGCATAGCTCCATTTGCCATGACAAACTCCACCTCTTCAAGAGAGAGTTTATCGAGGTACTCAGAGTTATAATGCATCTTCAAACCATCAGAAGTAAAAGTAAGGATGTCATTGTTTTTTTCTAAAGCAAGAGAAGAAGCCACCGTTCCAAAATACGGATGCTCTAACATCAGTCTGGCTTTAGCTTTGGTGATTTTATCTTGGTAGGTCATCAATCCATATTAAAAAAATATTAATTTTGTATACTATATGAAATTGAATCAGTATTATTATTTGCATTCAAGTCATGAAATTGACTCATATCTAGTATATACGTGTAATTACCTGATGTAAAAGTCTTTGGTAATTTCACATTCATACATATATCAGAGGATGTCTCATGCGGTTGTAATGTAACATGATTACCAAAAAAATACCAGTCACCAATTGCATCTGTTTTAAATTTCATTTTATTTCCAAAAACATAGTCTATATTGTGAGAACCATTATTATATATTTTACAACAGTATGAAGCATACTTTCCATCTTTATTATCTTCAGAGATATCAATAGTATTATTATCTCTTAATATATTAGAAGAACTATCTTTTATTTTTACAGTTAATTCTGATATAGAAATATCTGTTTTATAAACATACAGCGTAGAAATATTTGAAATATTATTTTGCTTATATTTTTCTACAAAAAGATTTCTTTTCCAAAAGCTATCATTAAAAATAGATTTATTTATGTTAATATCAAACTGTATAGATTTATTATTATCATCAGTTCTAACAATTTTATGTGTGTCATATATAAATGTCACTCTTTTACCTGGTTCTAAATTAATTAATTCTGGAATTAATATAATACTCCTATTAACTGTATCACTAATAGTAATATTTGTATAGTATTTATCTCTATCAGGAATATTTTCATCTCCAATATTTTTTAAAGTCATCCTTACTTTAATTGAATCACCTGCTTCATACTTATTACTTTCATTAATTATATTACCCACACTATCAACAATAACTGTATTAATGATTTCCAAATCAGGTCCGATATCTTCCTTTATATATGGAATAAAAGTCATGATATTATCCATAATAATAGGAGCAAATGCTTTACTTCCTGCATAAGATATAGTGATTCCTAAACTTAATAGAATACCCACAATTATTTTTTTCACTCAATATCCTTATTTTTGAAATTATTATAATAAAAAATAATTAAAAGAAACTTTTTTAATACGATACTAACAGATAACCCCACCACCAAGTAGTTTATCCTCTTCATAAAAAGCTGCTATCTGCCCTTGAGCCAGTCCAAATACAGGTTCATGCAGTATGACTGTTGCTCTGTCTGCTTCTATTTTAACATGACAAGGTACAGCTGTCGTTCTAAAGCGTACTTTTACTGAACAGTCAAATTCTGTAAGGTTTTCAAACATATTAAGTTGTTTAACCAAGAAAGCATTCTCTTCTAGCTTCTCTTTCGTACCAACGACTATCTGGTTAGTCTCAGGTCTAATCTCTAATACAAAGTGAGGATCATGTGCACCATTAACAAAAAACCCTCTACGTTTTCCTATGGTATAGTGCATATAACCTTTATGAGAACCAACCACATTACCCTCTGTATCAAGTGTCTCACCAGGAATATCTATATCCATATGTTTAGCCAGTATTTCATCATAGCTATTTTCAACAAAACAGATTTCAGAACTCTCTTTTTGGGTTGCAAATGATTCAAGTACATTAATATTTGCAGCATATGCTTTTACATCTTCTTTTATCCAATCACCTAAAGGAAAAATAAGACGAGGTAACACTTTTTTATCTACCTCACAAAGAAAATAACTTTGGTCTTTAGTATCATCTTTTGCCATATAAATATAGTCACCATCACATTTACAGTAGTGTCCAGTAGCTACTTTTTCTATGCCAAGACTATCTGCAAACTCTACCATCTTACCAAACTTAATAGTACGGTTACACATCACACAAGGGTTTGGTGTTAAGCCTTCTTTATAACTCTCAACAAAGTAATCGTAAACATCTTCTTTAAACGCTTGTGACAGGTCATGAAAATGTACTTGTATACCAAGATAGTCACCTACTTTTTGCGCTTTAGTATAGTTCTCTTCATGGTACCCAGGTTTATGATGGAGTTTCATATAAACGCCTACTACTTCATAACCCTCTTTTTGTAGAAGTACAGCCGTTACTGTAGAGTCTACACCACCACTCATACCTACTAAAACTTTACCTTTATTTTCCATTATCTTTCAACCTTGTCTATCTTCACTGCTATCTCACCCTCTACATTAATAAGTGATGCTGTTGCAATCTTTTTTTTGTCAGAAACTAATGTTACTTGTTCTAAACTTACCTGTGCTATATCTATCATATGACCAGCAGTAAGTGTTCTACACTGAACATCACCAAATATAAGTTTAATCTTTTCATATTTTTTATTATCACTCCATTTTATAGGCTCTTGTTCTGTTTCTATGATTTGCATACCATATCTATTATTCTGTTTTATCAACACAACATTTGCACAAATTTTATCACTATCCATCAAGACACACTCTAAGCTGTTCAGCCCTAAGAGTAAGATATCTCCTGATTCTAACTTTTTTAAACTTGAACTGCGTATAGTAACAAGAGGCAATGCCAATGTATAACTAGGTAGAAAACCCTTTTTTTGCATCAACTCTGCTAAACGGTTAGCTTGTGTTTCACCATTCATTACTATTCCAAATCTCCAATGAAACGCTCCAACAGATACTCTTTAGAAGCCACCAATAAGTCATCAGGAACTTCCTGTCCTATGGAGAAATAACTCATAGGTACCTTGTAGAGTAACATAAAGTTAAGGAGTGTCCCTAAGTGTTTTGTCTCATCAAATTTAGAAATAATCACTGAATTGAGGTTCAAAAATGAGAAGTTATTATAAATATCATCCATATCTTCATATTTTACCGTTGCTGAAAGTACTAAATTCACTTCTATTTTTCTAGGTATATCAGACTGTACAAACTCCACAGTTTTGATAAACTTTTGCGTATCGTACGGAGACATACCTGCCGTATCGACAAGAATAACATCATATGCTTTCAATGTCTCTAACCCACGCATAAAAGCTTCTACCGAATCTATGGTTACATGCTCTATCTGCATAATATCTGCATACTGTCCCAACTGATCAAAAGCCCCTACTTTATAGCTATCTAAATTTAAAAATGCTACTTTATAAGGCTTATCCATCATATACGCATAACGTGCTGCAAGCTTTGCAATAGTGGTTGTTTTACCTACACCCGTTGGTCCTACAAGCATCATAATCTTTGGTTCATCAAGAGACTCTTCTTGTACTTTTAAAGACTCATCTATCTCTTCGAGTATATAGGAGACCAAAAGTTTTTCATCACTCACTATACTATTACCCATGAGTGTAGAGAGTGTATCATCTAACCATTTTTTAGCAATACCTTTTTCAATAAAAAGTGTTTTTACTTTTTCAAGAGCACTATTGTTACTACTACCAAGCATATCTTCTTTCATGAGTGCTAGTTGTTTTTTAAGTTCCCCTAACTCTGCTAAAAGTATCTTTTCATCAGACTGCTCAACCGTTGCTTCATCGGAAGGTGTTTCCTCTCCAAATGATTTCTCAATGTAAATATCTTCAGGTACAGAAATAGCCACTTCACAGCGTAATTCTCCATCTTCATACTTCACTTGCTTTGCAGAAATAAGTTTAATGCCGCTACCATACTTCTCAATTGCTTCGTTATAGGCTTCTTTAGGTGTCTGGGCTACAAATGTTTCATTTATCATACTATCGCCTTCTTCATACGTGAAAGTGGAGTCAAAACAGAAGTTCTTTGCATCCATCCTGGGTGAGGAAGGGTCAAAGTCTTTGTTTGCATCTCTACATTTTCATAAAATATTATATCTATATCTAATGTGCGTGGTCCATCTTTAAAAAGACGTTTACGACCAAACACTTTTTCTACTCTTAGCACATAAGTCAAAAGTGCCTTAGGTGTGAGTTTTGTCTCTATTAACATCAAAGAGTTATAAAAATCATCTTGTTCAGTATATCCAAAAGGAGGATTTTTTAAAATAGGTGCTGTCTCTATGAGATGTATAAAGCTACTACGTTTAAAATACCAAAAAAGATGGTTAAACCGTCTCAACACATCTCCCACGTTACCACCTATACCTAAGAGTGCTTTATGTCCACCTCTATTATTTGAACTATAAGGAAAATGTGGTGTGAAAATCAATGTATGATTGTCATTAAGCTTTTTTCTTTTAATCATCATTTTCCTTATGTATGAACTTGTAGTGTGTTGTGCCCTCACAACACCTTTTAATATTCAAATTTTGGTGTTGTAATGGTACAACACCCTACAATACCTTCGTCTTACCATCAACCATAGCTACCATATCTTCTATACGGATACCAAACTCATTTGGTATGTATATACCTGGTTCTATGGTATAGACCATGCCATCTTCTATAATGGTGTCTGACTTTGTTGAAATATATGGCATCTCATGAATATCTAACCCTACCCCATGTCCTGTAGAGTGAACATAATACTTTCCATACCCTGCCTTTTCTACAATATCACGTGTGAGTGCATCTACTTTCTTTGCTTTCATACCTGAGCGTGCTTTGGCTATGGCATTATCATGTGCTTTGAGTACCACATCATAGGCTTTTTGTATCTTCTTACGTTTATAACTTTGGTGAGTGTCAAACATAAAGTACTTATCTGCCTGCACAGTACGTGTACGGTCAGAACAATAACGTTTGTACTTTAGTCCAGCATCGACTAAAAGTAAGTCATTTTTTTCTAACACTGTAGTTGTTGGCATCGCATGAGGCTTAGCTGCATTTTT
>CAZXGY010000026.1:6009-10310 GCA_964640455.1 uncultured Sulfurovum sp. | reverse complement strand
ACCACCACCTATAGAAGAGAATGTCCCTCCTGCGATAGCCATAATAGATGTACGTCCCATAAAACCTCCGTAACCTTTTGTTCCTACATCAAACCCACTAGTTAGTCCAGAAAGGAATCCCGACTTAAAAGTTTGACCTTGTAGTTTACTAATAACCCCTCGAGCCAAACCATGACCCAAAGTTTTAAAAGCTGTAACCTTTGTCAGTCCATTCTTTAAAAAACTTGCACATAAGAATTGATTGATTTAACGAAACAACTGCTTATCATACAAATAATTTAATCCTATCACAAAAGCAAGAGCATCTTTTTCTAGCTCAATATTATGGGCTACTTCTACTAAGTGTTCATTCTCATACTTAAAAGTCTGAGGTTTTTGACGTGGTCTTACTACTGCTACTTTCTCTCCTACTCTTAGTGCATAGTTTTCATTAAACTGCATCAGAGACATATCTGCTTTGCTATCTGAGAAAATTGATTTCCCTAAAATAGGATAATCAAAGTCTTTTCCTAAATAATCTAGTGCCGTAGCTAGTACATCAGGCTGTGAACTGAGCTTATTATAGAGTTTAGGCTCTACACCCTCACCTAATATAAGTGCTGGGATATGAAACATATTAACAGGGACAACATCATCTCCATAGACACGAATATTATGATCGGCTATAACCACGAAGATGGTATCTTTATAATAAGGTAACTTTTTTGCTTCTTTAAAAAACTCTCCTATGGCATAGTCTGCATATTTAACAGCATTTTCTACACAATTAATACCTTGCTTCACCTCTTTTATACGTCCTGCAGGAATATCAAAAGGACTATGATTAGAAGAGCTAAACATCAAGGCAGCAAAAGGTTTACCCTCACTGTATAGTTGTGAAAATCTCTCATTTCCTTTTTTAACCAAGTCTTCATCACTAGCTCCCCACGTAGCTACATAGGCAGGATTTTTATAGTCTTTCTGTTCCACTATTTCATCAAATCCATTACCTAAGAACCAAGAACGCATGTTATCAAAGCGTGCTTCTCCTCCGTAGAGAAACATTGTATGGTACCCCAATGGTTTGAGTAGTTCTGAAAAAGTAAAAAAATCATTTTGCGACTTAGCACGTTTTACTACACCTTTACCTGGTACTGCCAAAAATCCTGCTGTTGTCCCTGCAATGCCTCGTACAGAACGTGTACCATTAGAATACGTTTCATTAAACCATAAAGAGTTCTCTTTTAGTTTAAGTAGATTTGGGGTTATCTCTGGAGTAACAAACTGGTACCCTAAACTCTCTTGAAGAAAAATAACTAGATTTTTCTTTTTACTTGTGGGAAAATGTGTTTTTTCTACACGTTTAAATGGAGAGTCACTTTCTAAGTTGTTTTCTTTAATTTTAAGTACTTCCTGCATACGTTTCAGTGCTTCATTTTTATCCATTTTACCATAGAGCTTAATCGTCTTGGAGGCATAATGTTTATTCGCATAGATAGCATACCCTACAGCATAAAGTGAGTTTTTAGTTACTTCGTTTACTATCCTATCACTTGAGTACATTGCATCGGAGATATTGGCAGCACGGTGTCCAAAAGAAGAACGTATACCAATAAATAGGAGTAATGCAATAGGCAAGAACCATACAGCACGTTTGAGCCAAGGAAGCTCAAGTACAGAGATAAAACTCTCTTTACTCCTACGCATAAACCACCATACAAAAAGCCCCATCATTGTAAATGCTATAAAGAGTGGGAGTTTAAAGTCAGCAATCAGCATATGAAACACCTCAACAGGATACTCCAAATACTCTACAAATTTAAAGTTAGGGCGAACATCGTATTGGCTGAAAAATGGAAAAGTTGCATTCTCCATATAGATAAGAAATGCAAACACAGAGACAAAATAAAGTCGTAAAAATAGATTGGCTATTTTACTAAGTACCGTTGGCGTAAAGCTAAGTACAATAAGAGGAATAACCAATAGCATTGATACAACCATTGTATCCATCTTAAGTCCATAAAAAAAACTAAGCCAATAATTAACGCCAGAATCACTAAATCTATCAAACTGCCAAATAAACAATGCTAACCTACCTATAAAAAGGAGTACAATCATTCCTAAATAATAGGTAAAAAGTTTTTTAAGTATTTGCATGTTGTATCATCCTTTTATAGCTTTGGAAGGCTACTGTTTTTCGTATTTGTCCATCTCTATCATCCACCAGCCCATACCCAGCAGCAATAAGCTGATGCCAGTAGATACGTTCTATCTTACCTGTTTGTAATGCTATCTCATGGTACTCTGTCATATACTGTATATAATCTGCTTCACTTACACACTCTAGCTCTGATGTGGGTGCATATGGAGCTGTATTAGAGAGTGGCCAATTTACTTCTGTGATATAAATATCATTTGTACTTTTTTGTGAGAGTTTTACAAGTGCATAGAGCATATTTATCTTATTTTTCGTATCAAAAATTCCCATTTGTTTATTTCTAGGACTCCCTCTTCTATCTACATAAAGGAGTGAAGAGAACTTATCATACCTAATCCTAAAAAAGTTAAACAATGTACGAATAGTATAGTGAAATTCAAAGTCTATAACTGATGAACCTATAAGCTTGATATTTGGATATTTTTTGTCTTGTAGTTTTTGTATCGTTTCATACCAATGCAGATACTCAGCCATAGAGAAAAAACCCCACTTTGTACGGTTGATGGTATTTCCTACTTGAAATTCAGTAACAAAAGGAGAAAACTTTTCAAAAATAGTCTCTATATCTTCTTTTAACAATATTTTATTTTCAATATGTTCTCTATCTTGCAGTATATTGATGAGTATATGTTTATCATTCCCAAAACTTTTAGCAAAAGCTACATACTCCTCTACTCTTTCCATCTCCCATAGTGGCATACGAAGCAAAAGATATTTGACACCAAGTTCATCTATAAGCTCTTTTTGTACTTCACCCTTGTCTAGGTCTACTCCCATCCCATAGAAGTTAGCTCTATCTACCTCTTTGCCCTTATAAAAAAGCATAAGCAAAATACTTATGGGAAAGAAGACAAGAGTACTAAGTAGCAGTGGAAGATAGTCCCATAGGTGTTTTATACGCATTTGCTTTTTATAGGTTTTGTCTCTGAGTGGATAGGGTTGGTCTGAGTAGTTGTCCCAGATAAAAGGTGATTTCATTACCATATACTTTTAATTAGATATAAAATTATACCAAACTCCATCTATTTTTCATCTTTTAACCGATGTTTAGATATACTCAATCAAATAAAATAATGGTTTTCATATGCAACATAAATCTAAAAAGTATCTATTTTTCATCTCTCAAGACTATAGCTTTCCAATTCTTCGTCCACTCCAAGAAATTATTTGGCAAAAGGGTGATGAAGTACAATGGTTTATGTATGGTGATGAAATTCACAAAGACTATATTTTATCTAATGAAAAAGTATTACAGCATATAGAAGAAGTTGTAGCCTACGAACCTGATGTAGTATTTGTACCAGGTAATGTTGTCCCCTCTTTTATCTCTGGTCTAAAAGTAGAAATTTTTCATGGTCTCCCAAGTAATAAGCAGCGAAAAAATGGTCAAAATTATCACTATATTATTCGCAGTATGTTTGATCTATATGCAACACAAGGACCATCATCAACAAAAGTATTTAATCTTTTAGTCAAAAAATATCAATTTTTTTCTGTTGCTGAAACGGGATGGACCAAACTTGATCCACTATTTTCAGAGCCCACACCAAGTAAAGACAATACAAAAAAAAGTATTTTCTTTGCATCAACATTTAGTTCACGATTTTCAAAAGCTAAAATACTTTATCCATTTTTAGTTGAATTTATTCAAAAATATGACTACCATTGGTATATTACGCTACATCCTAAAATGAACCAAGAGATTGTTAAAAAGTATGAAAGTATCAAGCTACCCAATGTTACATTTGTTCTACCCATTGATGTCATACCTTATATGAAAAAAGCAGATATTATGCTTGGAGATACATCATCAATTATTTATGAGTTTCTAATGCAACATAAGCCTGTTATTACATTTCAGACAGAAAAGAAGATACCTTATGTAACAGATGTAACTGATTTAAAAGAGCTAGAAGAGATACTAGTTAAAAGATTTAACTCTACAGAAAAACTTCCTAAAGAACTTATAAAGATGATTGATGAAGTCCATCCATATCGTGATGGAAACTCCTCTTTAAGATTGATTAATATAGTAGATAAGATGCTTCAAGGAGAAAACCTTCCTACCAAGAAGAAGCCACTAAATCTTTTTAGAAATTTTAAA
>CAZXGY010000026.1:0-5909 GCA_964640455.1 uncultured Sulfurovum sp. | reverse complement strand
CTTATTAATGAGATGGGGTATCTTAAAAGACTTTACCAAAAGAGGTTCTTTCTGAAAAGTTACAATATTAATTTTATTTCTTTTATCCCATATTGTATCAGTTGCACTCGTAAAATATTTCTTTATATTTTGAATGAGTGTAAGATATTTTTCGTCTATAATCTTATACTTCATTTTCTATCCTGTGCTGTGCCAAAAGCAAACCGATGATTAAAGCAAAAAGTGTCATAGAAAATTGATGAGGAAATACAACTTCCGCCATAAATGAAAAAAACAAGACAGTTAAATAAATGTATTTTATATCTTGATATTCCTTATTTTTTAAAGGAATTTTAAATATCATATAAAAAATAGTTAGAAAAATAGCTAAACCAATAAGACCTGACTGTGTAAGAATTTGAAGAAATTGATTATGTATATGATGAAAGTCTTTATGCATACACTTCATCTCTGGATATTTTGTATCAATGATCTGATGAAATAATTTCATATTATCAACAAGTCCTGCACCAACAAGTGGATGTTCAACTATTATGTCTTTCGATATAATCCATGCTCCAACTCTACCACCCCAAGAAGTACAGTAGTCCTTATCTTCAATGACATGAACTATATTTTTTTTACCTAAAATAATACGACTTTGAAATGTTTCACTAATATTAAATGCTATTCCAAGAATCATAATAGTTAAAATACTAGATATAAACAGTGCTTTTAATTTATTTTCGAACTTTAAAAAAGCAAGTACAAATAGTCCTAAAATAAATGCAAATTGCCCTGTACGCCCTGCATTTAAGAAAAGGTTACCACTTATAGTAATAAAGAAAAAGATATAAAAAAGCTTATATTTTAAAACCATTTCATTAAAAATCCTACTCAATAATATAAGTGCTGTAAACGCAAGAAAAATACTATATTCTATATGATGCATAAAGGGTGATGGGTTCTCTGGAGTTGATTTACCTATATGCCATAGCTCAAAAAACACACCATAAGAGATTATCTCACTAATAAACATTCCTAAAATAAAAGCAGAAAGTACTTTAGGAATATACTCTTTTTTTATAGAAAACATAAGAACAAATAGAGGTAATATATGCCAATGTCGTTGTATATAATGAAGAGAATGTGTTACATTATCTGCCCATAAAAGTGATAAAAAATAAAATGTAATAAAAAGTATGAGCACTCTAACGACTTGACTTTTAAATATTTGTTTTATTTTATTTAACACATTACCATCGATAATCCACAAGAAAAACAATAAAGCTGTAAAAAAAGAAATACCTGCACGAGAAAGAGGTAATACAAATGCATACGCAATGGCAAAATACTGGATCATTTGATTAGTGTTAAATTGTCTATTTTTACTTAAAATGATTGAAACCCTTTCCATCTTCGATGCATCCAGAACCATTGCTTAGGATTTTGATTAATAACATCTTCCATTATATCTGCTTGTAGTTGCGTAAGTATAGCTAAGTCTTCCTCTTGATTATCTGTTTTTATCTGCTTTATAGGGTTATAAATCTTCACTTTATAGTTTATGTAATCTTCTGTACTAATATATGCTGGAATTAAATCTAAATCAAATTTCCTAGAGAGTATCGATGCTAATGGTGTATGTGTCGCTTTTTTACCAAAAAATGTCACATCAATAGATTGGTTTTTACGTATAGCTTGATCAGTTAATATCCCTACAACTTTAGACTGGTTGATTACTTTAATACAATCTTTTAATGCCCCTTTTTTATAAACCATTTCAACATTAAATTGTTCTCTATTTTTTTTCAATACTTCATCCATTACATCACTATCAATCTTACGTCCAACACCAACAAGAGTCAAATCAAATTTGATGGCAATAGATTGAGAGAGCAACTCCCAATTACCATAATGTCCTGTAATCAGGATGAAGTTTTTACCTTCTCTTTTGTATTGTTCTATAATCTCAGAACCTTCAAATGTAACATTTTCAAGTACGCTATTTTTAGACATACCATCACGTCTTACAATACCAAAAACGGTATCAAGTAGATTTATAAAAGCATGAATACCAATTTCTTTTTGTTCTTTGCTATTAAACTTTGAAGGATAGGCTAAATTTAAATTATCTGTTATTCTTTTTCTATGTTTAGCACTAAGTGTATAGGCTAACCATGCAAGTCCATACATTAACTTGAGTAAGACCATATCTGGTATAATTTTTAACAGTACACTAACAAATTTATAGAGTCCTAAATAAAGATAATCAAGCATTAGAGTAACCCTTTTGCTATCGTTACTATCTCATCTACTTCTATCTCTTGTATAGAAAAATCATTTTTATTTAATTTATAGTGATTGATAATAGAACTAGATTTTACCACTTTATTAATAGGTGTTTCATACACACGATTCACTGGTGTGGGACCAAAAATGGTAATAGAGGGGACATTTAATCCCCATGCCATATGCGTAGGACCCGTATCATTTCCTATAAGCAAATCAGACTGACCAATAACAGCCTTAAGTTCATTGAGGTTTATTTTAGGAAGTGCCTTAGCATAATGGCTATGCTCTTCTATCCAATCTGCCCATTCTTTTTCTTCGCTACTTCCCCATGCAATGAGTATATTTTCTTGTAAAGCATTTGCAATTTCAACAAACTTCTCTTTAGGATAGTTACGACTCTCCCAAGTTGAACCAATCACAAAAATAATATTTTTCTTTGTAGTACTTAATATATCTGTTATTTTTTGACTATTTTCATAATATAAAAATGGTTTTTTATCGAGTATCATTTGCTCAGTTATCTCTACACTTAGAGGCTCTGACATCACTTTGGCATTTCTGTCAATAGTATTGGCATCATAGGCTATATCTACTTTTTGATTGTAAAAATAAGAAGCTAAGCCTTCACGTATAGAACCTTTAGAAAAACCTGCCCTATTTTTACCTAGCATTTTAGCTGTTAATGCTGATTTTATTAATCCTTGGGCATCTATAACTAAATCATAATTATTTTTTGCACTCTTTTTAACCAATCGTAACTGTTCAAAAAGATTCTTTTTATCTTTTTTAATAGATTTCAGATTAACAGGTACTATCGTATCAATGTGAGGATTTCCCTCTAGAATAGGGGCAAACCCTTGCTCAACTATCCAATCTATCTCTAAAGAATGATTTGATTTTTTAAGATATTGAAGTGCTACCATAGCATGAATAATATCACCCATTGCAGAAAGCTTCACAATTGCTATCTTCATATACACCCCTATATATATTTGTTTCACGTATTTTAACACAGTAAATATTAGCTTTTAACTCTTTTAGCTATAATCACGGTAATAATAACCCCTTATAAGGAACATACACGTGATTGGAATTGTCGATTACAATATGGGTAACTTAGCTTCTGTCATCAATGCTTTTGCTAAAGTAGGTGTAGATGCTACGCTTGAGAGTGACCCCACAAAACTTAACCAGTATGATAAACTCATCCTTCCTGGTGTTGGAGCATTTGGTGATGCAATGGAACACCTGAAAAGCAATGGCATGGATGAAGCAGTCATGACCTATGCTCAGTCAGGAAAGCCTCTACTAGGTATTTGTCTAGGTATGCAACTGCTTTTTGAAAGCTCTGAAGAGTTTGGTGCACACAAAGGGCTTGGACTCATCCCTGGAAAAGTTGTAGCCTTTAATGAGAATAAATTTGACCATCCACAAAAAGTACCTCACATGGGGTGGAATGAACTCTTTGTACAAAAAGAGACTGCACTTTTTTCTGAACTTAAAAAAGACTTTTATCTCTACTTTGTACACTCATATCATGCTGTCTGTGATGACAAATATGCCATTGGTAAAACCCACTACGGCTACGAGTTTGTCTCCGCTGTACAAAATGACAATATCTACGGCATACAGCCCCACCCAGAAAAAAGCCATGAAAATGGACTTAAAATTATAGAAAACTTCGCAAAGTTATAAAATAAAATATACGTAGGTTCGATACAACCGAACACATTAAAAGGAGACACCATGAACAAACATTTCATCAAAAACATAGAAATCAAAAACTTTAAATGTTTTGAAGACTTTAAAGCTGATGGTTTTGGTCAGGTTAACCTTATTGGTGGAAAGAATAATGTGGGGAAGACTGCTTTTATGGAGGCATGCTACTTATCTCAAGCAGAAACCCCTCATACACTTTTTTCTACACTTCTTGAAATTGAAACTCATAGAGATATTATCAATAAACTTCTGTCTAAAACAACAAGAGAAGAAGATATACGTTCTTTAATTAAAGATAATTTAAATATTGAAATTTTCATAAAAGGAAAAGGTGGGTTTACAGAACAGAAAACTCATGAAGATAACTATGAAGAGTGGGATGATGGGCTCATTAAATTAAAAGTAATAAAGAATTCCATTCATATTTACACAAAATATACAAAAATCAATGTTAACCCTCCATTTTACGACCATGAAACAGAAGCTGCTATTTATCCTGAATATCCTGATATTTATAAGCTTTCTGATTTAATTAATGAGATTGATATAAATCTGGATTCACTAAAAAAATATTTTAGTCTTAATTTTATATCTCCATACTCTAATTCAAATCAAGAGTTAGAAAATATTATAGGGGACAGTAAACTACGTGATAACAAATACGAAACTATGAACAAGTACCTTTTTGAAGTTTTTAATGTATCATCTATTGACATCATTAAAAACAAACCTATGCTAAAATCAAATGGTGAATATAGTGATTTATCTCACTTTGGGCAAGGTATTAAAACGTTTATCAATATCATTAGTTCTATATTGCTCTTAAAAGATGATTTTATTTTCATAGACGAAATCGAAAATGGCATCCACTATACCAACCTAGACAAACTCTGGGAAATCATCCTAACCATTTCAAAACAACAAAACGTCCAAGTCTTCGCCACAACACATTCTAAAGAGTGTATAGAGTCTTATGCTAGAGTGGCTAAGAAGTTAGAAGATAATGATATTAAATTTTTAAGTTTATATAGAAATCGAGAAGATGAATTAAAATCTATCACTTTTAATTACAAAAAAATTCAAGATAGACTTGAACTTGGCTTGGACAATAGATAATGATATATATAATTGTAGAAGGTCAGACAGATCGAGCATTGGTTAAAAATATCTTAGCCCCTAAAATAGAAAAAACAGATTTTGAATTTTTAGGATTAAAAGGCATAGATAGTGTAAAAAAAACAATTCGTGAATTAGAAGATTTAGGGCTTAGCCAAAATTCATATTTCGCAATAGTGGATGCTGATGCCTCTTTTACAAATAGAAAACAAGAGATGGAAGTATTAACCGAAACAAATCAAGTACCATTTTATATATTTCCAAACCACAAAGACAATGGTGATTTAGAAACTTTACTTCTTTCTCATATTAGCCAAGAAAATAAAATTATAAAATGTTTTGAGGCTTACAAAGAGTGTATAGAAAAAGATATAGACAATAAAGCAAAACTTTATGCCTATACAACTTTAGAACATAATAAACGACCAGAAGAGTACATAAAAGACCTAACTATAGGCACTGAGTTTAACAACTTAAAAGAAAAACTAAAAACCCTATTCGAAGGAACAAACTAAAATGACCATACTACCTGCAATCGACCTCAAAGATGGAAAAGCCGTAAGACTCTCTAAGGGGCTTATGGATTCAGCAAAGATTTATAGTGATGAACCATGGCAAGTGGCTAAGAAGTTTGAAGAACTTGGAAGCGAATGGGTACACCTTGTAGACCTTAACGGTGCATTTGCAGGAAAACCCGAGAACTTGGAGCAAATCAAAAAAATACGTGAAAACTGTAACCTTAAGTTAGAGCTTGGTGGTGGTATTCGTGATGAAGAGACTATCAAGATGTATCTTGAACT
>CAZXGY010000025.1:1932-10336 GCA_964640455.1 uncultured Sulfurovum sp. | reverse complement strand
GCTTTTGCTATACCATACGCAATAGACTTTTTGTTTGCGATGCCTAAGATGACACCTTTTTTACCCTTCATTACCATGATTGCTCCCTAAAATAAATTCCAATATTTTACCATCATTGAGGTAAAATACAAGAAAACTATTTCCAATGAAAGAATTAAATGCACAAAATACTCATAATAAACACAGGTGGTACCTTTAATAAAGTTTACAATCCTCTCAATGGGGAACTGATAGTAGACCAAACTGCCCATGCCATAGAAGAGATAGCTTCTAAATGGCTCTGTAAATTTGAAGTGTTAAATATCATAGGAAAAGACTCTCTAGAGATAAACAACCACGACAGACTAGAACTACTCTCTACCCTACACCAATCAAATCATCACAGTATCATCATTGTGCATGGTACAGATACTATGGATGTAACAGCTGAGTACCTAGCAGATGCTGAACTAGAAAAAACCATAGTCCTTACGGGTGCCATGGTACCTTACAGTATAGACCCAACAGAAGCCACAGCAAATCTTGCTTCTGCCTATGGATACATCAATGCTTTAGAAAAAGAAGGCATATTTATAGCGATGAATGGGGTGATGGGTGCTTATGAAAAAGTAAAGAAAGATAAAAAAAAAGGGAAATTTACCCTTTAATCCATATCTTACTTATGATTATCCACCGTAGAAGGAATACTTTCTCCACTGGCTTGCATACTTAATGCCTCAGGGTATTTTTTATAATGTGCTCTTACTGCATTGGCTAAACGTTTTTTCACAGCTTCATCAACTAATACAATTTTTCCTTCAGGAAGTGCTTCTAGTAATCCTAAAAGAAGACTGTCTTGTGGCTTTGTCATCAATGGTAGCCAACTATACAATAGTGGTTTATTAATATGAGAAGGGATGGAGCCCATAATACCTACATCATTTTGCTCATGTACAAGCAAGCCTGATGTTGTACCTCTGTCAAGTGTGAGTACTTGAAACAGGTAGAGTGTATGGTAAGCAAGTTGTAACTCTTTCTCTTCTTGTGTGTAGGTTGTATAGTATTGTAGTGCTTGTAATGTAATGCCTATATAAGCATCTATAATTGCCTTACCCATAGTCAGTGCGAAAGCTCTATCTGCTTCAAAATCACCTGTGTTAAAGTTCTCTAAATAAAAATGACTCACCCCTCGTGTACGACCAAGCACAGGAATATTAAAATATCTGTCTCCCTGTATTTTACCCTCTTCATAGTACTCACCTGCAGCACATTCCAATGCCATTTCAAAGTCACGTTGAAAGACATCATTTTTAAGGCTTGGGTTCAAATCTCCCATAATACGCCAATACCCCTCACCATCACGCATTTGTGTCCATGAGATATGCATATGCATAGAGGGTGCATGAGGGTTACTAGGATGAATAATAGTTGATATAGCCGTAGCAGAAGAGAGCTTTTTAGTCTCATCTTCATCATAATGTACCTGAGAGACATTGACTGAGGCACGGTTAAATAGTGTTTCATCTCTTGCTTCATAACGTACACCACCCCCATGTATACCCTTATCACGCTCCCATTCTAGTGCTTCAAAAGGTGTATTATTACCCAATGCATGACTCACATCATTAAGCTTAGTTACAAAATAGTCTTGCAGCCCTTGTACAAGTTCATTTGCTCCTTTGGCCTGTGGTGATTTTGCAGCTATTCTTATCATAGTTAACCTCTTTATTTTAATAATTTTAGCCATTATATCATACAAGTTTTTATTTCATTTTGATACAATGTGCCTTTAGGAAAAGAATTAATAAACATAATTATACAAAGGATAAAGAATGAAATTTTATTTACTACTTGCAAGTATCTCACTTTTAGGGCTTTCTGGCTGTACGTCTCCAAGTCAATACCTTAATACACCAACAACAACGACAAAAACAACAACACATTATGCAAGTCCAACACCCCATAAACTAGCACTTTACCAACAAACGATGCGTTCGGTAGCTTCTGGTATCAAACATGATACTAACTATCAACGTATAGCATTAGATACTCCAGAGAAAAAAGAGTGGTTTAAGACACTCACGTATAGACTATGGGACAGACAAATTACACGTGATCAATTTATGGCTGAAGGGCTGTCAAAATATCCATCACGTAAATATGAATTTCAATTTGTCATTGATGGTTTCTCAAATATATCTGGCTAAAACTTAAACATACTCAATAGGGTCAACTGACCCTGCTTCTTTAAAACCATTAAGTCTTAAACGACAAGAATCACATACTCCACAAGCTAACGCTTCTTCTTTATAGCATGACCATGTATGTTGTAGTGGAACACCTAGTTCTAAAGACTTCTCTACTATCTGAGATTTTTTGAGTGCAACTAAAGGCATTTGAATGCTTATATTTGTCTCATCTTTAGTGCCTAGATTAATGGCCTTTTGCATCTGCTCTATATAGCTCTCTCTACAGTCAGGGTACCCCGAGCTATCTTCTTCTACTACACCAATGAAAAGTGCTTCTGCCCCATGTTTCTCTGCAATAGCTGCTGCGATAGAGAGGAAAATACCATTTCTAAAAGGTACATAGGTCACAGGTACACCCTCTTCTAGCCCACCTGTGGGTACTTCTATACGCTTATCTGTCAAAGCTGAAGCACCTATTTGTTCAAAAAAGGGCAAATCTATCTCATAAGACTCTACCGCACCTACAGAATCTGCTATCTTCTTAAAACATGTTAGTTCTTTAGATTCAGTAAGTTGTCCATAGTTAAAATGAAGGGCAATAATCTCATAGCCCTCTTTCTGAGCCAATTTTGCACTTAAAGCACTGTCCATACCACCTGAAATAATACATACACACCGTTTATTCATTTCTAATCCTGCATTTCTTTTACTGCCATTTTACCAACATTTGGGTAAACTTCCAACATGATAGATTTGGATAATCAAACAGACTTAAGCCTAGACCTTAGTAAGTTGGAACAGATTGCAGATGCACTCTCTACCAAAGAAGTTGAACTACTCATCGTAGATGATGAGACCATTCATTCTCTCAATGCTGAATATAGAGGAAAAGAGTCTGTCACAGATGTACTCTCTTTTCCTATGGAAGCACCATTTACTGAGCAGTCTATTTTTGGTATGCCTCTAGGTTCCATCATTATCGCAGCTTCTTTTGTAAAGGAAAAAGCTGTACTTTTAGGACATAGTGTGCAAGATGAACTTTCATTACTATTTATACATGGAATGCTACACCTTCTTGGGTTTGACCATGAAGTAGACAGTGGAGAGATGAGAGCAAGAGAAAAAGAGCTCATTGAGCAGTTTGATTTACCAAAAAGTTTAATCGTAAGAACAGAGGAGTATTAATTTGAATTTCGTTATATTTGTTATCGCCATGGGTGTACTCATCTGGGGTGCTGATATGATTATCAACCAGAGTGAGCGTATTGCATTAAAGTTTAAAATCCCTGAATTTATCATCGGGGCAACACTCATTGCACTCGGTACTTCACTACCAGAGATGGCAGCGAGTATTGCTGCAAGTATGAATGGAAAACCAGACATTGCTATAGCCAATGTTATAGGGAGCAATATCCTCAACATTACCCTAGTCTTAGCCACAGTTTTTCTCATAGCTAAAAAGATAAACCCAAACAGAGACTTCTTTGCTAAGGACAGTACATGGGCACTTGTACCTGTACTTGTTTTCATATTGATGATTATTGATGGTGTTATATCACGTTTTGACGCAGTCTTACTACTTTTACTTATGGGAGCCTATCTACTCTTTTTACTCCAAGACGCAAAAAATATTCCCGAAGAAGATTTAGAAGACTTAGATGAAGACACTTTCTCTTGGGCTACTACAATCCCTATGCTTATGGGAGCATTTATTTTAGTCATTATAGGAGCACACTTTACTGTAGAGAGTGCTTCTGAGATAGCAAAGAGTTTTGGTATTTCTGAATGGATTATTGGTATTATCATGATATCACTTGGGACATCATTGCCCGAGCTAGTAGTCAGTGTCTCTGCCGCAGTTAAAGGTAAAGTAGATATGGCAATAGGAAATATTATTGGTTCTAACATGGCCAATACTACTGTGGTTATAGGTGCAGCAGCCCTTACAAGCCCACTAAGTATTAATGCTTCAGACTACCTCTTTGATATTGCCACAATGATAGTTGCAACACTACTACTCGTTTTCATCACAGCAAACAAACTCTATAATAAATCAGCAGGTATCAGCCTTATTATTATCTTAGGACTATTTTTAAATAATACGTTACAAAGTATATAAGAACTAGTACATTCTTCCCTAGTGAGAACTATTCGTATCCATCATTTTGATGGATACACCCTCTTCTTTAAAATATCCATGTTTATAGAGCCATTTATAGATATCTGCAACCATAGGACCTGCTGTACTTCCTCCATGTCCTCCATGTTCTACAAGCATGGTAACAATATACTGAGGGTTATCATAAGGTGCATATGTAGTTATCCATGCATGTGAACGGTGAAAATACGCAAGTTCTGACTCTTTAAGACGTTTTTTTGTAGACTGAGGGATAGAAGTTACTTGTGATGTTCCTGTCTTCCCTGCAACAATAATTGGAAGTTTACTCATTGTCCTAAATGCTGTACCCCCTCGAATGTTACAAACATCATACATCCCTTTACGAATCTCAGATAAGTAGTAAGGTTCAAAATCTATTTTTTTTAGTTCTGGTTTGAGTATTTTACCATCTATCTCTTTTGCAACATGAGGTGTAGCTAAGTATGAGGTAGCAACCATTCCGGTGTAACGTGCAATCTGTAGAGGTGTCACTAAGTCATACCCTTGCCCAATAGCAGAGATAACCGTTTCTCCTTTATACCAAGGCTGCTTAAAACGCTTCATTTTCCATGCTTTATCGGGCATGATACCTGCATACTCTTTAGGTAAGTCTATACCTGTTTTTACACCCAAGCCAAAAGTACGTAACTGTTTAGCCATTGCATCAATACCCACTTTTAAACTTTTATTATAAAAGTAAACATCACAACTCTCACGTATAGCACGTCTCAGCCCTACAGTACCATGTCCCCAGCGTGACCAACATCTAAATTTATGTTTACTAGAACCTAATGTAATGTGTCCTATACAGTGTTCAGAGCTATCTAACACACTTGGCTGTGCTTTTGAAAATGCTAAAGCCATCCCCATCTTGATACTTGACCCTGGAGGGTATGTACCGTGTATAAATTTATTTGTAAAAGGGTGTGCTAAATCAGACTGCAATGCTTTCCAATCTTTAGTACTAATGCCCCCTACAAAAAGATTTGGGTCATACGAAGGATAGGAGACAGCCGATAATAGCTCCCCATTGGTACGCATAACAATAGCAACACCTGTATGTTCACCAAAACGCTCATAAATCATCTTTTGAAGGTCAATATCAAGATTTAGTTTTATATTTTTATTGTCTTTAGGCAGTTCCTTTTCTAAAACTTCAATGGCTTTATTGGTTGCCGTTACTTTAGAGATTTCATACCCTAACTCACCTTCTAAGACTTTGTTATAATGGCGTTCTAAACCACTTTTACCCACTTTCCCTACTTCATTAACCACGGAATCTTTTACATTCTCTTTTTTATTTGAACGTCCTGTATAGCCTACCACATGTGCTGCATATTTTCCATAAGGATAATAACGCTTTGTTTCAGCCTCAATTTTAAGATTAGGTACTAAAGAGAGTTTTGGATAAGCTCCCATCATTTTAGAATAATGTATAAAGTCAACTACTTTAATATATTTATGATTATAGGGAGAACTATGTTTTTTATATACTTTACGCATCACAGTTTTATTGAGATCGGGAAATGTTTCTATAAGTTTATCTATCACAAGATCTAAGTGTCTACTTTTACGCTTTAAATGAGGTGCAATAGAGAGTGAAAAACCTATTTGATTCATAGCAAGAAGCTTTCCCTGTGCATCACTTATTTCACCACGAACAGGCTTAATAAACTGTTTACGCTCAATATTTTCTTTTGCTAAACCTTCATAGTAAAAATTTGACTTAATACTGACATGGTAAAGTCTTGTGATCATGACTCCCCAAAAAATAATAAAAATAATAATAATAAATTTATATCTCATAGTAGCACCACAATAAGCATATCTACAACCAGTGAATAAAGTAAAATATTATCTAACACAATACTCTGTGTTTGAAAAATAAAATCAAAAGTAAACAAAGCACCTAAATAAAAAAAATCCAAGATAATCACAGATAGCAGTGGCTTACATATTTTACATCTTCTAAAGTGTTTAAGAGAAGGATAAAGTGTCACATAAAAAATAAACGCTGAAATAATAGTTAAGAAAAGAGGTAAAGAGAGGTTCACTTCTAAGTTAATAAGATAGATAATTGCGAGAGGTAAAGAGAATGATTTTTCTTTATCTAATCCTAAAATAAGCACATATGACATTGCCCCAATAAACAAAGGCAAAAAGACATAAATAGAGATAAGCATTGGGTAGAAGAGTACAAAAAAAATAATTGTAATCATAAAAAGTATTTTATGTTCTACCTTTGTTGCTTGTGCCATATTATTTATTTACACACATTAAGAGAGTTTATAAATAAGTGCCACTTCATTACAAACAGGGAAATGAATACACTTAATGCAATCTGCCCAAATCTTATGTTCAGGAATAACCTCTTTATTTATCTCATTGAAGTTTAACTTTTCAAAAAACTGTGGTAGATAAGTAAGAACAAGGACATCTTCTTCTACCCCTAATGCTTTTGCTTCTTCCAACGTAAACTTTACCATACGTTTACCAACACTTTGCCCACGATATGATTCATCAACAATAAGGCTACGTATCTCTGCAAGTCTTTTAGAATGTATGTGTAATGCGGTATAACCTACGAGTTTACCATCATCTTTAGCCAAGACATACGAACGTATATTTGTAGCTACTTCATCTTCGGTACGATTAAGTATTATTCCTTCTTTTACTTCAGCTATGACCAAAGCTTGCATATCAGGGATATCAGATAGTTTTGCTTTAACGAGTTCTATCATAATTACTTAACTTCATCTTTTGATGAGATATCATTTTGAGGGGTATTCTCTACATCAAATATTGTCTGTAAAATATTTTGATGTACACGATCATGTCCATTTTTTTTAAGATTTGAAAGGGTAATTGAGCCAGGAAACTCACGTTTGAGTTTATTACGTTCTTTTTGATTAAGCTTATCTATCTTTGTAAACACTGTCAAGTACTTTTGATCTGGACGAATGAAGTCTGATATATAGGCTTCCACATCATCATCAATTTTTGCATGAGGATGACGTGCATCTCTAAGATGTATAAATAGACGAATAGAGACTCTATGCTGTATAAACTCTACTAAATTTTTTTGCCACACTTCTTTAAGTGTTTTTGAAACTTTTGCATATCCAAATCCTGGTAAATCAACAAAACGAACAGGGTATGATATCTCATTATGAAGGTAGCGTGTTTCAAAAAAATTAATAAGCTGTGTTTTACCCGGCGTAGCAGAAGATTTTGCTAAATTTTTTCTCTGAGTCAATCCATTAAGTGTTGAACTTTTTCCAACATTTGAACGTCCTAAAAAAACCACTTCACTCATATCTTCAGGTAAAGAATCGGCAATGCTCTGTGCAGACTTAATAAAGTTTGCTTCAACAATACGAGGGATCATTATTTCTTTTCCGAATCAAATGTAAATTTTACAGGTTTCTTCTTAGAACCTTTAACATTACTGTTACCCGTAAGCATGTCTACAGTAATTTCATCACCTTTGGCTGTACGTTTATTAAGTACATCATTTACTTTGGCCTTACCCGTAAGTACATAAAGAGAGGTTAGAGGATAATATTTAACCACATCCGAACTACCTATATAATGTCCTTTGTCATTTTGAAATTCAAAGGTAACAGCACCTATAGCTTCATACATTTTAGCTTGATTGTCCTTATTGAGATGTACAATAATTTTATCAGCATGTATCCAGTCTTTAAGCTGTTTTACCTTTGCATTACCTATAAAGTGTACCTCTTTATTGAGATCCATTGCATTCATTGAGTCTGATGTGATTTCAACTTTTTCTGCCAAAAGATTTTGTGAGACTATAAAAAAGAGTATTATTTTAAAAAAATTCAATGCTAAACCTTATTATTTTATTATTTTATACTTCAAATCATTATACATATTTAGAGTATTCTATTAAAAGTATTATAGCGATAATTTACTTTTCAACGGTATAAATAGTTGCATCTATCATCGTACCATAGGCTTCTTTTTTACGTGTATTATAAGTAAAGGTATCACCCTTGATAATATCTGCATCCCTTGTAGCAATAAAAGGAGCCGTAATATTTAAAATTTCAGT
>CAZXGY010000025.1:0-1832 GCA_964640455.1 uncultured Sulfurovum sp. | reverse complement strand
TCCAAATACTTCTTTTCTAAACCTTCTTGTACAATAAGATTTTCAATCATCTCACGTACTGCCCCATCTCCACCTTTTTTACTTAAGATGACTGTAGCAATCTTATCTACATAGGCACTCGCATCACGTGGTACAAATGATATTTTTGCAGCACGAAGCATCTTCATATCATTTAAATCATCACCAATAGCTGCTACATTATCCATAGTTAAATCAAGTTTTTCAAGTAACTTTTCTAAAACCTCTTTTTTATTATGTATACCCTGATAAAAATGTTCAATATGTAACTCTTTTGCACGACGTTCTACAATCTTAGAACTACGCCCTGTAATAATAGCTACCTGTTTTCCAAGTTTTCGCCAAGAAGCAATAGCAAGACCATCTTTAACATTAAAAGATTTTATCTCATCACCAGCTTCACTATAGGTAATACGAGAATCTGTCATCGTTCCATCAACATCAAGTACTATGAGTTCAATGCTCATAGTACTCCTTTTGTACTAGGAATACCTGCATTTTCATTAACAGTGACTGCACGGCGAAGTGCCACGGCTAATGCTTTAAATGCGCCTTCAATAATATGATGTTTATTTTTACCACGATTATAGATAAGGTGTAGTGTCAATGGTAAATTGAAAGCAAAAGCTTTAAAAAACTCTTCTACAAGTTCTACATCAAAGTCCCCTACTTTTCCACCAATAGGAAGTTCAAAGACTAAATATCCACGGTTTGAAAGATCTATATCACAAGTAACACTCGCTTCATCCATTACCACAGTAGCATTACCAAAACGCTCAATACTTTGTACTGGATAAATAGCTTTTTTAAGTGCCTGTCCTATCACAATACCTACATCTTCGACTGTATGATGATCATCAATATGTATATCACCAGTGCATGAAACCTCTAAGTCAATATGTGCATGTTTAGTAAAAGCTTCAAGCATATGATCATAAAAACCTACACCTGTATTGATATTTGCTTTACCTGTTCCATATAAATTTAACTTTACAGATATTTGCGTCTCTTTGGTTTCTCTGCTTACTTCTATCATATTATTTCCTATTTCTAATTTCTTACTATAAATGCACCTGCTAAATTGTGACTATTTTTAAAATCACGTGCTTCTTGCTCTGAGCCAAAGCCCATGAGCCAAACTCGATATAATGGAGAACCATCCACATCAAAACGTTTGATGATAGGATTATAACGTGCATAACGACCTGCATAATTACGTTTAATCGTTTGTGCACCAGTATAGCGTCTAAACGCACCCACTTGGATACCAAAGTTAGAGAGAAGCACACGGGTTTGAGTATGCATCTTCTGTTTACTAGCTATTCGTGCAGAAGATTCAACTTTCCCTGCAAAACCAAGTACTTCAATAGAAACTTTTGCTATACCCATTCTATCAAGTCCTATCTCTTTACCTGCAGTATAAGAACAATCAATAATACGTCCTCTCACAAAAGGTCCTCTGTCATTGATACGTACAATGGTACTCTTTCCATTTTGTAAGTTATTTACTCGCACCATCGTGTCCATTGGCCATGTTTTATGGGCTGCTGTTCTAGCATGCATATTATAAACTTCACCATTACTAGTATATTTACCATGAAAGTTTGGTCCATACCATGAAGAAATACCCTTCATAACCTGTCCTACTTCAACATATGTAGGATGATAACGCTTACCCAATACTCTATAAGAACGCATTGTAGCCTTATGTCGTGCTGCACTTGTATGTTTTGTTGCAGTTGGGTGTTGAACACTATTACGCTTTTGTGAACATCCTATAAACAATATACTAAATACTGCAAAAAGAGTCAAAA
>CAZXGY010000024.1:0-10401 GCA_964640455.1 uncultured Sulfurovum sp. | reverse complement strand
TCTACTTCTACATAAGGCATACCTTCAACTATTTCAACCATATTAGCATTCGCGATAAGCGTACTAATTGCAATAACTGTCAAATAAGATAATCTCATTTATTACTCCTTTTACACTACTGGTTCTATATATTTAATGAAGGCTTGAAAGTTATTTATAGTAGTAACATTTATACACCATTGGTAGTCTGGCAATCTACTAGAGACCCATAACTTTCTGCATTCACCTCGCGATGAAATTAGCCTTTCAATACAGCATAACCGTATAGAAGCATTTTATCATATCTTTACTTTATGGTAATCATAAATATTAAATAATAGTTCTTAATTTAATTAAGAAAAATATAATTCTATATATTAGAAATATTTATAGAATTTATATTTATAGGAAGTTGGAGAATCTGTTCAACAAGTAAGTTTTGTATATCACCTGTTGTTGAAAGTGTCATAGATAAAGTACCTTTATTAATATGTCCTTGTTTTAAACTCAAGTCAAGAAGTCTATTAGCTATCGCCATACCTGTATCTATCAGTAAAACATCAGATGTCATTATTTCAGAGATGATATCTGCTACTAACGGATAATGGGTACATCCAAGTACAATTGTATCAACACTATTTTCTTTCATAGGTAATACCCAGTTTTCCAATAATTTTCTAGTTTTTTCTGTAGAAATCTCACCTTTTTCTATTTGCTCAACCAAGCCTGAACAAGACTGTTCAAACAACTGAACATCTTTTTCCTGTGCGAGTATATTCACCAATTCTTGATACTTTTCACCTTTGAGCGTTGCAGGCGTTGCGAGTATACCTATTTTTCCTGTTTGAGTTTGTTCAATTGCAGGTTTTACACCTGGTTCAGTACCTATAATAATAAGATGAGGATAAAGTTCACGTAATTGTTTAATCGCAAAAGCAGTTGCTGTATTACAAGCAAGGATAAGTACATCTATATCATGTTTTACAGTAAAGTATTTTGTAATGTCTAAAGAGTATTGAAGAATTTGTTTGGGTGTTTTTTCACCGTAAGGTGCATTTTTTGTATCTGCAATATAAAATAACTCAGCATTTTTAATAACTTGACTTAAAGATTTAACAACTGTCAAACCTCCTAAGCCAGAATCAAAAACACCTATTTTAAGCATACGTACTTATGCACCTTCGTTCATAATAGAGAGAAACTCTTCATTTGATTTGGTTTTCATCATTTTAGAGAAAAGGAATTTAAGACCTTCAACCTCTTCCATGTTTTGCATCGCATTTCTAAGTGCCCAAACTTTTTGTAAAGTAAGTGCATCTACCATAAGTTCTTCTTTACGTGTTCCTGACTTTGTTACATCAATAGCAGGATAGATACGACGTTCAGATACATGACGGCTTAGAATTACTTCTGAGTTACCTGTACCTTTAAATTCTTCAAAAATAACTTCATCCATACGAGAACCCGTATCAATCAATGCAGTAGCAATAATAGTCAAAGAACCGCCCTCTTCTATGTTTCTTGCAGCCCCAAAGAAACGTTTTGGTTTATGTAGTGCATTGGCATCCACACCACCAGAGAGTACTTTACCAGAACTTGGCGTGACTGTGTTATACGCACGAGCAAGTCTAGTAATCGAGTCCAATAAAATAACTACGTCTTTTCCCATCTCAACACGTCTTTTGGCTTTTTCTATTACCATTTCGGCTGTTCTTACATGGTTTTGTGCAGGAAGGTCAAACGTAGAAGCATACACTTCACCTTTTACCGAACGTTGCATATCTGTAACCTCTTCTGGTCTCTCATCTACAAGAAGTACCATGAGTGATGCATCTGGATTATTATGTGTTACCCCATGCGCAAGCTCTTTTAGTAACTCTGTTTTACCTGTACGTGGAGGAGCAACAACAAGTGCTCTTTGTCCTTTACCAATAGGTGTAAATAGATCAAGTACACGTCCCGTCATTTTCATCGGGTTGTACTCCATTTTGAGTTGTTCCATCGCATAAAGTGGTGTAAGGTTCTCAAAAAGAGGACGTTGTTTTGACTTCTCTGGTGCCACATAGTTAATGGCTTCAATTTTGAGAAGTGCATAGTATTTTTCTTGATCTTTTGGCGCACGTACTTGACCTGTAACGATATCACCATTTCTAAGAGCAAAACGTTTTACTTGCGTACCAGAAACATAAGTATCATTAGATGAGTTTGCAAAGTTTCCGTCTATAGAACGTAAGAAACCGTACCCATCATTCATTATCTCCAGAATACCCGTATAGAGTATAAATCCTCCAGCAGATACTTGTGATTTCAGAATTTCAAAAATAAGGTCTTTACGTTGAAACTCATTAGGGTTTTCAACTTTAACTTCTTTGGCCATTTCGACAAGGTCTGTAAGGGGGAGTTTTTGAAGGTCTTCAATTTTATGTCCATTTACTGGTACATGGGTTCTGTTTTTTCTATTGGCATTATTGCCAGAAGATTTTTTGTTATCGCTCATATGTCCTCTTGTTTTTGGGTATGAATTGTGAAGGTTTTACGTGAAGTATCTCATATACTTCTATGTAGTAGTGACATTATATTCCTTTTTGACTGAAATGTCAAAGTACTACTACAGTATAGTGTAGATTACACCAACATGGTATAGTAAGTATAGCTATTTATGGCTGACTAGGTATAAACGTTATAATCTCATCCATCATGATAGGTGCCCAGGTTTTTTTAGGAACATATGGTACATAATTTTTTAGCCATTGTGCATAATTTTGAACTCTTGTATAAATCCCTGGATATCCATCTTCAGCACAACCATTTCCCCAAC
Organism: uncultured Sulfurovum sp.; assembly: GCA_964640455.1. Taxonomy (GTDB): domain Bacteria; phylum Campylobacterota; class Campylobacteria; order Campylobacterales; family Sulfurovaceae; genus Sulfurovum. The sequence goes on along the minus strand of CAZXGY010000024.1, from coordinate 7,604 downwards.
TAACAATACCTACCAATGTATTATCTACTATTAATGGACCACCACTGTCTCCTTGGCAACTATCTCTAGTACTAACCCAGTATCCTGCACAAATCATATTATTTGACACTGCACCACCATATGCACTGTTACATTTATCAAAATCAACTATAGGAGTTAGTGCCTCCATTAAATCATCAGGGATATCATAACTCCCTTCAGTCATTGTTCCCCATCCTGCTACTTTTGTTTGTATATCTACTGCCAAAGAAGAAGAAATATCATACGGTATTGTTGCCACAGTAAGTGCACTTTTATCTAACTCGATTAATCCAATATCATTATCCATAGTAGTTGGATTATAGGAAGGGTGTATTATAAACTGTTTTACACTATATTCAGTCATAGTATTAAGATTATAACTCCCTACACTTACACTAACATAGAGATCTGGAGTATATCCATATAAACAGTGTGCTGCAGTTAAAACCCAATTTGGAGCAACTAAACTTCCGCCACAATAGGTATTGCCTTTATATTTTAATGAGACTATAAATCTCCATTCATCATTATTTGTAGATACTGCCATCCCATTAATAATTTTTGATTCTATTAGAAAGTTTTCTGCAACTGCTACTCCATTTACAAAAGACCAAAGAAGTCCTACTATCAATATTTTATACATAATTCTTTCTTTCATTTTTCAACGCTATTATACTAGGAAAAGCTTGGGATAAATATAATAATATCATCCATCATTACAGGTGTCCACGATGGTTTACTTGTACTATTTCGTATATCTGAACCTACAGATATTTCTATTGCATTACTAAACCCATCACCATCAAAATCAGCTTGAGCATCTAAAGCATTCAGAGGGTTAAGCCCATTAGCTAGTTCATCACTGTCAGATATACCATCATTATCATCATCATTGTCTCTATAATTTGGTATCATATCTCTATCTGTATCTAATGGTTTATCTTTTGCATCTAAAGAATTACTTCCAGCCCTATTTTCATCAGTATCACTATACCCATCATTATCATCATCTAAATCGTCACTATCTAAAAGACCATCACCATCATAGTCATTTACTTGTGCACAAGTAATATTTAAAGGATTTTTAGCCGTATCTGTAGCTGATATAGTCAGTTTTATTTTTTGTCCATTATCAAAGGTAAAACTGACATATTCACCTGTGTTACCAGTAACCTTTGTAGAAAAAGTATTGCTGTCTATTCTGTTAAAAGTTGGTGCATCACTATTATAACGCCAACCTGCTCCACCTAAAGTATCATTTGTATTGTTGGGTACAACATAAATTGCATATTTAACGCCAGAAACAACAGCTAAAGAGATATCAGCATTATTCTCTATAAGGTAAAACTTTTCAGCATTATTCTCTAATGTGCGCGTTTCAAAACACCATTCTTTTGTACTTTGTACCCCATCATAACTATAGATAAGTTCCACATTATATGCTGTTCCCCACTCCAATCTTTTTTTAGGGAAAAGTGTTACTTGATATGCTGTAAAATGTCCATTAGGGTCTGTATCTTTATTCATCAATACAATATTTTCTAGCACAACCCCATCTGTAGCATTTGTGAGTACAAAATTAGAAACCGTAGGAGCAGTAGAAAATTTACCATCGTTAAACTCTACGCTAACAGGGTATCCAGTAACACTATCATTAGGTAAGGGGTCTGGAGACTCTTCATAAAATACTGGTGGAATATCATCACTACTCATTGCTGGCCATAAAATAAGCTCTGGAGCACTACTTTTATTTGTATTCATTGCATTACTATAATCTGTACTATTTATAACCTTATTAAGGTCTTTACAAATACCTGTATATCCTGAAGAAGCTGATGCTCCCTGGCACAAATTATTAACACCCATATTACCTATATCATAGGTATAAAAATAATTATTATCACTCACTCCTATGCCTATTTCATCCTTTTCTAAACTCAAAAAACCATAACGATGGTATATTGCAGAAAAAAGTCCATCTATCGATGCTTGTACTGTCTCTTGTCCCGCAGATACATTTTCACCAATAATTCTTAAAAAATAGTCTGCATACAGTGCCCTATCTACAGGTGCTTCCCCTGTATATCCCACATTACTACTGTCTTCATAGTGTCCAGAAATATCATTAGTCTGCATATAGTCACTATGATTTTGAGCAGAAGCAGTTAAATTAACTTGTTCTATAAATATTGGCAATCCTGTTTTAGTACGTAAGTCATTAAGATAGTCTAGTCCAACACTGGCTTGTATAGATGTTATAGTCATGACTAAAAGAAGGGGAAGCATACGCAATAAAATAGTTCTCATAGTATATTAACCTTTTTGAATGCATGTCAAAAAAGAGAATAAGTAATAATACTTATGTTAGGCAACTCGGCTATCTGACTCAGACCCGTAGCTTTCTGTCCTTACTTCACAGCAAGTTTAGCTTTTCTTCATACATATGAATAATAATATATTGTAGCAAAAAAAAGTCAATAATTTGTCAAAAAAGCTATTAACCTAATGCATAAAAAAGTAGAGGAGGATACATTCCCACACCCATCAAGAAAAAGTATGAAGGCATTTTCCACTCTAACATTTGTACTATCTCAGAAGATACTTCTCTTTGTATAAAAACTTTTTTTATCAGTTCTATTTTGTAAAACATATCAAAAACTTTTATAGCTAGCAGAAAGATCATGCTGACATTTAAAACTCCCGTCATTAAAACGATAAAGAGCATAAAATAAAATCCTGGTTGTATAAGAAAAAACAGAAAGATACTTTTTTGATAATACGTATAAAGCTTTTCTAAAACACCAAAAAGTGTAGAAGCACGTTGCATATAGGCTTCGAAAAGTTCGGCAACAACAAGCATGAGTGTAAAAGTGAGTGCATTTTCCATAGGTGAATTTTACTCTTTTTAGATAAAATAAGCACGATAAATTACTTAGATTAAGGAAACGCTATTGGCAGACGTTGCATGTACACACTGTAATCTTACTTTTTCAGAAGACATTATGATAGTAGAAAATGAGCATTACTTCTGCTGTAAAGGTTGCCAAGGTGTCTACCATTTACTCAATGCCGAAGGACTCGATACCTTCTATGACAAGCTAGGAGATACCAAACTGCAACCAGCCACACAAGGCAATACAGACTTAGAAAAGTTTGACCTTGAGGGATTTAAAAACAAATATATCACAGAAGATGAAGATGGACTCTATGTAATCAACCTCATCATCGAAGGTATACACTGTTCTGCCTGCATATGGCTCAATGAAAAAGTACTCCATAAAATGGAAGGTATCATTGAAACTTCTATTAACTATACGAACAATAAAGCAAAAGTCATATGGGATCCAGAGATTGTAAAACTCTCAGAGATTATAAAGACTATCCAATCTATAGGCTACAATGCCTATCCTTATGATCCAAAACTTCAAGAAGAACGTGCCATCTCCACACGAAAAACCTACTACACACGCATACTTGTCGCTGTCTTTGGCTCTATGAATATTATGTGGTTGGCTATTGCACATTATGCTGGGTACTTCACAGGTATGCAACAATCTTTCAAAGACATATTAAATTTTGCAGAATTTGCTTTAGCGACACCTGTACTCTTCTACTCAGGATGGATATTTTTTAGAGGTGCCTACTATGGCTATAAAAACCATATTGTCAATATGGATACCCTTGTAGCCTCAGGTGCTCTCTTGGCATATATCTACTCTATCTATGCGATGCTCACACAAAGAGGCGAAGTCTACTTTGATTCTGTAGTCATGATTATCACCTTTGTACTGGTAGGAAAATATTTAGAAGTACTCAGTAAAAAATCTGCTGTGGACACACTAGATGGACTGATGGGAAGTACCCCCACTGAAGTAACACTTTTAGCTAATAATATTAAATCTTTAGTCTCTATAGAAAATGTCAAGATAGATGATGTCATAGAACTTAAACCTGGTGAAAAAGTGGTCATTGATGGTGAAGTACTCTGGGGACAGGCATCTTTTGATGAGTCTTCTCTTACTGGAGAAAATGAACCTATCTACAAAACGAAAGGTGACACGATACTAAGTGGTTCCATCTGTTTGGACTCATTGTTACACTACAAAGCAACAAAAGATGCTTCAAACTCTATGCTGACTTCTATTATCTCTTTACTTGAAGAGTCTATGACAAAAAAGCCCCGTATCGAACAACTTGCAAACACTATTTCAGGTTATTTCTCTACGATTATCTTACTCATTGCACTCCTTACTTTTGCAGGTTGGTACTTTTACGTGGGGAGTTTTGAGACTGCACTGATAGTAGGTATCTCAGTTATTGTCATTGCTTGTCCCTGTGCTTTAGGTCTTGCAACCCCTATGGCAACTTTAGTGGGTATCTCTATTGCTGCGAAACGAGGCATACTCTTTAAAGAAGCCACATTTTTAGAGACTATGGCAAAAGCCGATATACTGGCTCTTGATAAAACAGGTACCATCACAGAAGGCAAACCTTCAGTAGTAGATGCACAGATATTTAACACATTTAATCCTCACGCTCTTTATGCACTTGTGAACAGTTCTAATCATCCTATCTCTAAAGGTATCAAGTCCTACCTTGAAGAGACATACGATAAATTAGACCCACTCCAACTAGACAATATCGTTAGCATCGAAGCTAAAGGTTTGAAGGCTTCGTTTAACAACATAACACTCGTCGCGGGAAATGCTTCTCTACTAGAAGAATTACATATAAAAAACGTAGATGACCAATCAGAAAACGCCCTCTTCTTCTTTAGTATTGATAACATACTGGTCGCACGTTTTGAACTTACAGATACTATCAGAGAGGGAGCAAAAGAAGCCATAGCCAACATTCAAGCTATGGGTATAGAAGTAGTCATGCTCACCGGAGATCATCAACAAAGTGCCCAAAAAGTAGCTTCACAAGTAGGTATTGATAAAGTACATTCTAAATTATTACCTCAAGACAAAGCAACATATATCGATACTTTACATCAAGAGGAACATATAGTCGTCATGGTAGGGGATGGTATCAATGATGCAATAGCCCTCGCCTCATCAGACATTGCTATTGCCATGGGGAATGGTGCAGATGTGGCTATCTCTGTAAGTGACATTGTTTTATTAGATGAAAAACCACAAAGCATTTATGAATCTTTCAAACTCTCACGTCGTACCTTTGGTGCAGTCAAAGAGAACTTAGGTTTTTCATTACTGTATAATATCATAGCCGTACCACTTGCCGTTTTAGGATTTGTCACACCTTTAGTGGCTGCACTCTCTATGAGTCTCAGTTCACTTATTGTTGTAGGTAACTCTCTACGTATAAAAAATTTAAAATTTAAACATAAAAATTAAGGAACACACATGTCAGAAGGTATCGTCATATTAATGATTGGGATTTCTACTTTTTTAGGAGCCATCGGTTTAGTAGCACTTATTTGGGCTGTACGTACAGGACAGTTTGATGATGAATCCAAATTTATTGATGCAGCACGCTTCGATAATGAAGAAGATTTAAAAGATGCTGTTATGATGGAAGAAAAAAAGAAGAAAGCACGTAAAAAGAGAGAAGAAAAAGCCTATAAACCTGCAGATTAGTATGAAACTTAGTTTTTAGTGCTATAATTTTAAAAATCATACTTAAGGTTAACTATGTCTATCCAATCTTCCATCTTTCGTGAATATGATATACGAGGTATCTTTGAAAAAGAACTCAATGAACAGTCAGTGAAACTTATAGGATACTTTCTTGGACAAAAGATAAGCGGTGATAAAATAGTTTCTATCGGCTATGATGCACGTTCACACTCCCCTATATTGAGAGACTATCTCACTTCAGGTCTAAATGCCGCAGGATGTACTGTACTGGATATGGGTATGGTAGCAACACCTGTGAACTACTATAGCAACTATATAGACTTAGATGGGTTACGTACAAATGCCTCTATTATGATTACGGGTTCTCATAACCCTAGTGAGTACAATGGTTTTAAAATGACGTTAGATAAAAGTCCTTTCTTTGGTGAAAGCATCTATGCATTAGGTGATGAGATTGTTGCAAATCAAGCGTTACAGATAGAAGATAATCATAAGAAAATAGATATTGATGTAAAAATACCTTATATAGACTTTATGGTCAAAGAGTTTGCACATCTTAAAGGTATGCCTACAAAGATGGTATTAGATGCGGGTAATGGTGTAGCAGACACTGTGATAAGTCAAATATTTGATGCTTTAGCGTTTAACTATACTGGACTTTACATGGAGCCAGATGGTACCTTCCCTAACCATCACCCAGACCCTTCTGAAGAAAAAAATCTTGTAGATGTAAAAGCTGCTTTAGCTCAAGATGGTGACATAGCCTTTGCCTATGATGGTGATGCAGATCGTATTGCCGTACTTACACACAAGCATAACATCAAAGGTGACCAGATGGCACTACTTTATGCTATGAAAATGGAAAACCCTACGGTTATTGGTGAAGTAAAGTGTTCTCAGGTGATGTATGATGAGTTAGAGCGTCGAGGTGCAACAGCCATTATGTACAAAACAGGGCACTCTAACTTAAAAGTAAAAATGAAAGAGACCAATGCTGACCTTGCATGTGAAGTAAGTGGGCACATCTTCTTTAAACACCGTTACTTTGGATATGATGATGCCATCTATGCAACACTACGTATGCTTGAACTTATTCAAGATGGTATAGATTTAGATAAAGAGATAGATGCTCTACCTCAAGTCTTCTCTACAGAAGAAATTAAAGTAGAAACCACTGAGGAAGAGAAGTTCCTTATCATCGATAAAGTCAAAGAGTTACTTAAAAATCCTCCTGCGGATTTTCCTAAAATACTCAATATTATAGATGTAGATGGCGTACGCATCAACTTTAAAAATGGTTGGGGACTTGTACGTGCGAGCAATACGACTCCTGTACTTGTTACACGCTTTGAGTCTACAGATGCTACATTAGCAAAAGAGTACGAAAGCAAAGTAAATGCCCTCATTTTAAAGGCAAAAGAGTCACTATGAAAAATAAACTACACTTTGACACTACACTAGGTGAAAAAGCCAATCTTGCATTTTCTGCACTACAAAAAGAGAAAGAAACCATAGGGTACTATGCTTTACCAGATCAAGATACTCGTAGTATTCTAGCCTATTGTGAAACTATACCAACTTCTATTGAGTCTATTGCAGTTATAGGCATAGGTGGTAGTTCACTAGGGGCAAAAGCTATCTATGAATTTCTTAAACCCGTAGAAAAGTTGAGTAGAAAATTATACTTTTTTGAGAGTACAGACCCTATCAATATTAAAAGTCTACTCTCTGAAATAGACTTAAATAAAACACATTTTTTAGTGATCTCTAAATCGGGTACAACGGTAGAGACATTTGCTATTTATAAGTATATCCTCTCTCTTCAAGCCAAGGCATCATGTTATACTTTTATCACAGATCCAGGCTCTGCTTTAGAACAGTATGCTCAAAGTATAAAAGCTAAAGTACTCCATTTACCAGACAATGTTGGAGGTAGGTTTTCCGTGCTTTCTGTTGTAGGACTTGTCCCCTTAGCACTTT
>CAZXGY010000023.1:0-10450 GCA_964640455.1 uncultured Sulfurovum sp. | reverse complement strand
ACCTCTTTTTTTATTGAATTTTAATTGCACTTATTTTTTGAATGGGCGTGTATGCATCAGGTTGCGAAAGTTCAAACTTATCTTTTAGTTTATCTTTTGCTCTTGTTGCTTGTCCTATACTGGTATCAATACCATTAGCAAAATAGACATCACTCATATACTCATTTATTTCAGCAAAAGAGAAGTTCATTCCTAAAAGAAGTATTAAAAATATTTTTTTCATTTTATTTCACCTAAAATGCCATTTTCATCAAATTCACATGAATTAATCCATTCATCAGGTTCTAAATCATCTCCATATACCCCACCACTAAGCTTTTTATTAAATTTATAATATGCTAAATGTCTATCCAGCGTGTTAAATTGTATAGTTTCTATTTCTTTTTCAACATCTCTATATTCACCTAACGTATAATTTAGGTTTCTTTTTTTCATACGAAGAATACCCATACTCCAATATGATTCACAATGTGCAGTATTAACTACATACTTCATAGTCTCATGTGCCTTACTAGGATCCACAATCACCTTATTATATGCCCTAGCACTTTGCATAAATATCCCTCTCTCTATAGGATGGTCATACTCCTCATATATCCACCTCTCCACATCATCCCTAACCCCATTGTCGTTTGAGTCTACCCCAAGTAACGTAGCATCATTCACCACTTTATCTGGCTCAGGTGGTAAAGTATGGGCATCTACTATCCATGTTATGGTTAGGCTTATGCTATTTGAGTTCACACCATCTACAGTAGCCTGTACTGTGACATTATCATCTTTTTTAGCTGTAAGTGTGGTGTTATTTACCTCTACTGCATGACTAGGTGTCACTACCCATGTTACACCACTATTTAACTCTTTTGTACTCCCATCAGAGTACGTAGCTTCTACACTTACTGTAGTATTGTCATCTTTGTTTATAGTGTTTTGTGAAATGGTGAGGCTGAGGGTCTGCAAGGTGGTACTGTGGTTATTGTTACTGCCACCAGTAGTGTTTTGGTCATTACCTCCTCCATTGGTACTGTTATCATCCTGCCCACCTGTATGGTTTTGGTCATTTCCTGTGACATTGCCATTATTACTTGTTGCATTGTTATCATTACTAGTACCTGTAGCGTCAGTAGTATCTTCAGAGTTACTGCCTACTGAAGTATTATTTGTGTTATTACTATTTGTACTTGTACCAGTAGATGTACCACTATTGTCATTTACATTAGTATAATTTGCAGAACCATTGTTTGCATTATCTTCTACCGTACTCTGCACATGAGAGCTTGAACCAGCACTTGAAGTAGTCCCTCCATGGTTAGCCACAGCAGGAGTACCTGTTATACTAGCTCCACTGTTTGCAGAACTATCTTCTGTAGTCTCCATCACAGGAGTAGACACAGCATTGCTGTTTGTCTCTTCATTATTTGTTTTAGTATTACATGCACTTAGCATGAGTACGAGTGTTGTAGTCAGTAGTAGTTTTATTGATATTTTCATATTCTTTTCCCTAGTAAGTAATAGTCTGTAATTAAAGTAGCATTCTGTTCCCTGATTTTATGTTACCTATTGTAGCAAGAGTGTCTGAAGTTTTTCCACCCTCGTTCCCATCCGTCTTGATATTGTAAAAGAACTGTAGGTGTGACCATGTCATACGTCACGAGGCAAACATATAAACAATCAAATTTCAAAATAACCTCGTATTTGTCCCCCCTTTATAAAAGTCAAGAAGAGTGTGATAGTCTCATAGAAGAGATGGCTAAAGAGAGTGGTCTTACAGAATATGGAAAACTCTACTCTACCGTAGAATTTAAAAAACAACGTTTAGTCTATTTTGATGATGCGTTTAAAGCGTGGGAAGCAAATATAGCGTAGTTGGGTAGAGAAAACAACCCCAACCTACTAATTAATCTTTAAACCCTATTTCTGCTTTAAAGTGTGCAATACAATTTGTACACTCTTTCATAGTATTGGTATCTACAATAATATAGAGTGCATCAGCATTTAAAATTTTAAGTTGATGATTGTCTACAGAAATAATTTTCTCTTTTTTAAACTTCGTTAGTATCCGAGAAAATGTCTCTGGTGTTAAATTTAGAATAGATGCTATTTCATTATTTTTAAGACGATTAAAGATAGCTATTTTTTTGATCATTAAGTCTGCTACTTTTGCTTCTGAAGAGAGTATTGTCTCTTTATGTACCAAGGCAGAAAGTGTCATTACTTTAGCCGTTAAAGATTTAATAAGCTCCAAGGAAAAGTCTGGTTGATTCAGATACGTATAAAGTTTATCAAAGTGAAGTAACCCTATAGCTCCATCGGTTACAAACTCACAAGTCGCAGGAAAAACTTCACGTTCAAAACAAGCAAATTCAGCAATAAGACACGGGGCTGAAAAACGGTTTATTTGAATCTGTGAACCTTTAGGAGATGTTTTATAAAGCTTAACATCTCCCTCCATCAAAATATGCAAATAGTTACTATAATCTCCTTCATAAAACACTACACTATCTTTCGTATATTGTTTCACATGAATGGCATTTTGAATCTCTTTAAGATAATTCTCGCCCAATGCTGAGAACATGGGTACGTCTTCAAGTCTGATCATTTATATTCCCTTTGGCCTGCGTAAATAAGAGCCACACTATACAGTAGTATAGATAAAAACTCTCCTACTTATTATCCATAATAGCTACAAATGATATAAAGATGACTTAAAAATAACTTATTCTTATATAATGATATTATTTCTCAAACCAAGAGAGCTGATGATGCAACTTTACGACTTCGCCTACCACAATAAGGGCAGGTGTGGGTAAATCTTTTGCTTTTTCATAAATATCTTCTAATGTACCTATGACGGTTTTTTCATCTGGTCTTGTTCCTCTACTAATGACAGCAACTGGGTGATCTTTAGGTTTTCCGATTTCTATGAGTTTTTTAGTAATTTTTTTAAGTCTATGTAGTCCCATTAAAAAAACAATGGTATCGTCTGTTTTATAGTTTTCCCAAGGAATCTGAGAGTGGTCTTTACCACTGGACTCATGTCCTGTCACTACCCTAAAAGAAACCGTAATACCACGATGGGTTACAGGTATACCAGCATACTCTGGTACAGCTATCGCAGAAGTGATCCCTGGAATAAATTCAAACTTGATATTACGTTCTCGTAAATAGATACCCTCTTCTCCACCACGACCGAAAACTAAAGGATCACCACCTTTGAGCCTTACAACACTTTCATATTTAAGTGCTGCTTGATAGATAACTTCATTAATCTCTTCTTGTGGAAGCGTATGTTTAGAGTCTTCTTTACCCACATAAATAAATTCACAGCCATCTTTTGCCTCTGCTAAGATATCTGGGTTGGCAAGTCTATCGTAGATAATCACATCTGCCGATTTTACTACACGTAGTGCTTTTACTGTGAGAAGTTCTATATCTCCTGGACCTGCCCCTGTCAAATATACTGTACTCATTTAGTTTGTTCCTTTAGTTTGTTCTTCAGTTAAATAACATGATGGATCTTCTGCCCACATATCTCCATGTATTGCATACGCTCTACTTCTTGAGCCACCATTACAGATATTAATATATTGACATTCTGCACATTTTCCACCCAAGACTCTAGGATGTACTCTTAGTTGTTCTAAAAGTGCTGTAGGTTCTTTTGTCCATATATCTGAAAAATCTTGTCTTAAAATATTTCCTATCTTTTTTGGGAAGAAAGGATCAGGTTTTACAAACCCTTCAGAATCAATATTAAGTAGTTTTCTACCTGCAGAGTTACCACCCCAATCGATGAGTCTTTTTTTCATTTCATCTGCATATTCTGGATACTTGACTATAAATCTATCGTAAAAGAGTATCGCATCCATCTCCATATTACCTGTGACAATCTCTATATCTCTGTCAGTCTCATGGTATTCAAAGGCTTTGTCTAAAATATAATTTACAGCTGTAATACGCTGTTCTTTACTTAAATCCATCTCTAAATTTTCTAATCCTCTACCAGAATACACAAGGTGTGAGATGTAGATTTTAGGAATGTTATGCTCCTCTGCCAGTTCAAAAATAAATTGTAAATCTTCATAGGTGTCTTTAGTAATGGTAAAGCGTATACCTACTTTTGTTTTTCCATAAGAGTTGAGTAAATCAACAGCCTTCATAGACTCTCTAAACGAGCCCTCAAGTCCACGAAAAGCATCGTGTACTTTTTCAGACCCATCAATACTTATGCCAATGTAATCAAAAGTATCTAATATCTGCTCGGCATTAGATTTTTTGACATACAAACCATTGGTAGACAAATAGGTAACGATTCCCAAAGCCTTACAACGTGCTGCAATATCATAGATATCTTTTCTAGTCAGAGGTTCTCCTCCAGAAAAGATGAGGAATTTTACGCCATTTGCTTTAAGCTTTGGCAAGGTATCCATAATATTATCAGTAGTAAGTGTATCTACAGCATCTAAGTCTGCTTTTGAATAACAGTGAAGACAAGAGAGATTACAACGGTTGGTAAAATTCCAAATGGCTATACTGCCATCAAGCACACGTGCTGGTTTACCTTCGGTAACTGACTTTAGTAGATTAGATAGTCTAAACATTATTTTGTTTCCTTATTGGTTGCTATGTTGGGATATGCATCCTCAACAATACTACGATTTGGTTTTGTTGATTCAGCAGGTTTATAGGACAATATATAATCAGAAATTAGAGTAAGTTCTTTATCTGTAAGTTGAAATGCTGGCATAGCATTACGTTTATAACCAAAAAGCTTAGACACAGATTTAGGATCAGTAATCATCGCTCGTATCTCATCACTGTTTCTCATAGATGCTATCTGCTCAAAAGAAGGTCCAAAAGCCACTGCTGTTTGATGGTGACATCCCCAACAGTACGTTTCAAAAACCTTTTTCCCACTCTGGGCATGTATAGAAGAAATCATGGTTAAGATGATAAAAAAAGTGATTAATATTTGTTTCATTTGTCTCATCCTTAATTTAATTGAATGATGATAACAATATTTTGTTTTTGGGAAGTTGATTTAGCTCAAGTTATCTACTTATCAGTAGTTATATTATGCTCAAATATCGTCCAATACGCACCATTTCTCACTATCATACTATTTGTAGGATGTTGAATATTATAATATATATATCCACCCATCAAAAGCATCGTAATACCAAAAAAAATTAAAAAACCTTTCATTGCTCTTCCTCCTCTTTTTCTTTATAGTCCATATCTTCACCATCTTCTACTTTTGCTATGACCAGTATAATAATTAAAAAGAAGATAATAGTCCCTGCATAAATATAATCTAACATCTTATAAGTTCCCGTTTATAAAAAGGTAAAGATGCTCTTTGTCTCTAAAGACCAAACACATACGTCCCTCTTTTGGATTTTGTAAATCATAGGATGGACTAAGGTAAATATAAGGTGATTTTTCTATCACATCTACCATCTCTTTATCTGCCTTGTTTGCAACTTTTGGTACTTTTTCAAATGTTGTTTTTTCGATACCACAATCTTTTCTAAACTTTTCTATCACTTTTGACTCATCATCTGTTGTTATCGTAAAAAGATGTGGAGAGATAGTACCTTCTTTGTATCGTCTTAGAGAGATATCTTTTATCTCTTTATAGGGTTTAGTCCCAAGCAATCTTTCAAAAGTCACATCGGTAGTACCAAGATAAAATGTCCAACTTTGGAAAAATATCAATATCAACATAAGCATAACCAAAATAGCCAGTGGTACGAATCTGAGTTTAAACATGAAACAATCTACCTTTCTCTTTTACTAAGCTTTTTAGTGCACTTTTCTCTTCTATAGACTTAAAGGCATTAGAAGGGATATAAAAAGCATTTTTCTTATAATAAAACAGTATATCATCTTCTATAGGTACCAAACCCTGAATCTCTTCCCATGGGATAAATGTATCCTCTTGCGTAACACCCTCTTGTGTTATTTGAAGCTTGATTTGACTGTTTTTAAATGCTGAGTTTTCATAAGCTTTTATAGCTCTTTGATGCACTAACCACTTTTTAATCACATACCAATAGAGTATCAAAACAGTGGACAACAGCAAAATACCAATGGACCCACCCTTAAATGCTGCCACCACTCCAAACTGAGCCATTGCCACAAAGAACCACCCTACATAACGTCGTGCAGAATTTTTAAATTGATGGATATAAGACTTGGTGAATGCTTTTTCAAAATTTTCTTTATCCCAAGTATATGAGATGTTCATAGGATTAAATGTGTTCATCAGATTCACTTATATAAAGTTCTTTTTTCTTTATATACCCTTCTTTTTCTAATGCCTCTATACGTTTTAACGTCTCTTCATAAAGTTCTTTATATTTAGCACTATTGATTTGATACTTTTTTTGCTGTTTTTTTGCATACCACCAAGCCCCCAAAATAGAGAGTGAAAAGAAAGCATAAATCCACCATTGCCACGCACCTAAATCAAGTAAAACGATAAAGTATTGCACAGAAAACAGGATAAAAAATTCCAACGAAAAGATCAGAACCAGCGTAGCGCTTTGTTCAAAATCAAGTGTATATTTTTCGATTTCACGCATAATGTTTAAATTTTCGTTGATTTTCTCTGCTTTATCTTTAGCAGAGTTATCAATATTCTCAACATCTATATTTTCCAGATGAATATTACTAAGATTGTACTCCACATTTGTCTGCATATAATTTCGAAGGATTTGAGGCTCTTTTTCTAAAGCCTCTTCTAATTCATTTATAGTAATTTTCTCTTTACCTACAATTTTTTGTACATCTTGTAGTACTAAATCATACAGACCTATATGTAAAATCTCATTGACCATTCTCTCTTTGTTTAACAAAGTTTTCTCCCTATGTACAAAATATAGATTTTTTTAATAAACCTTATTTACTAAAAAAATCCATACGGGGAATCCCCCGTATTTAGAATTTTATTTTTTCTGTGCAACAACAGAAGGTTGTGGATCAATACCAAATGTAGCCGTATCATTTTTAGCTGGAAGGAAAATTTCAATCAATCCTTTAAGCCCAACAGACATAATGATGTTAAGTAAGAATATCACCCAACCTACCAACATCATCACAGCAGAAATAGCAGCCAAGATCATAAATGTCCGATACTCTCCATCCATGTAGAAATGTCGTCTTAGCATACCTTCAAGTCCTGCCATACCCATAAATGCACCCATACCTAAACTACCTATGAGGTGTAGCCAGAAATGCGTATTTGCCATCTTCATGGAAAATAGTTTTGTATTATTTGTAAGCAGTGGCCAAAGTACATACACCACACTATACAGTGTCATATATAAACCTGTAAGCAGTGCAATATGTACATGTGCCCCAATAATCCATTGGGTATTGTGAAGTACCCTATTCATACCCATATCTGCTTGGATGATAGCCGCAGGTACAGCCAAACCAAATCCTAAAAGACCTGCAAGGAGGTATTTTAACTCCATAGTCATCTTAAGTGGTCGTGCTTTCCATAGTGTCATAAGTGTAATAAACAGAGCCAATCCTTGTGTAAGAAGCTCAAACATGGTTACCATTTCACCAGAGATAAGTTTCATCATCTCAGGCTGACCTTGATCTGCCAAAAGGTGGTGAGACCACACCATCCATGAAACAAATAGCTCTAGTAAAAGTGCAGCACGTGCCACATTTTCCATAAAGAGCTTTTGCCCAGTGATGAGTGTCGCCAATAAATACCAAGAACCTGCCACATAAATAAGTACCAGTCCATCAGCAACAAGGTCAAGCCCCCACCAGAAGAAGTTTTTATATAAAAGTGCATCTACAGCATGTACATCCCATGAAGCACCACTAGCATCTGCTATGAGGTATACCAATACAAGTATCCCCGCACCTAAAATGACCAAGGCATCTAAAAAAGTATCTACTGTTCCACGAAATATAGCCACAACAGGTAGTGAGAGTGCTGGCTCTTTTGAATAAGGTGGTTTTCCAGTCAATTTATTTTTAAGATTGAGTAGTCCATCGATACCAAAACCAGAGATGAAAAGCTCTTTACTTGTCTTGTTTGCGTGCACTCCCACTTTAGCAAAAATGGTTGCATAGATGTTATAGATAAACCCAAGTGTTCCTATCATAATAAGTGCAACACCTATAATAAATACAATCCCACCAATCACATTAAACTGCTCAGTATCTGCAGGAAGTGGCCAGTAGAGTGTATAGAGTGGCGCATAACTCCAGATAAATGCAGCAATCCAAGCTAATGCAGAACCTATAGTAATCATAAGCCATACAAAGTTTGCCAAGCCTACACTATAGAGTGGTTTTTTGGTCAAATAAGGAATGAGAAACATAAATGCTGCAAACACAAGCTGATAGGTTGAACCAAATATACCAATGATTGGATGCACTGTCATAATAGAAAAGAAATGTTCAGGCATCCCTTCAATAGGTGGTATAGATGGATTCACCAATGCCACCCTCATAAGTGTTCCCTCTAACGCTGCTAAACCATAAAACAGAAATGACATAACCACTGCTCTGAGTGTCACTTTCTGTAATGCAGTCAATGTTGATGCATCAAAGTTTGTTCCTTTTAATAAACTCATTTTATACCCCTTCCTTGTCACAACCCGTGACAATCACAACTTTTTTAACAAACATATCATTACCTGCAGGACCTGCATACTCTGTAGATCTCACATCAAATTCTCCACACTCGTTAAATGTCCAAAGCAGATCATTTCTGGAACCTGGATTAACTTGCATTTGTGAAATCATCGTACCGTCTTGACGAAATAGACCAAATCCATAGACTAAATCTGAACTATGTGCATCAAATAACACTTTTTCACCTTTGACAACTGCCATCTTCTCTTGCATATCAAATGTGTGATTTGCTATTTTAATTTGAAACGTTTTATCTGGTGTGATATTGTGTCTCATAATATCTTCCGATACCCAAGGGATGGTGTTGTAAGTAAATATATGGTGCCCTACCCCCATTGCTACCAAAAATCCGATATACAGATAAAACGGTATACGAACCATTGGCTTTGCTTTTTCTTCAAGTGTTAGATTATAAGCAAACCATGCAATAACGGATATAATCATCATCGCATAGACAGTATAAGCTACATTGTGAAACTTTAACAGTTCAACAGAAGTTTCAAAAGTCATTCTCTCTCCTTAATTACTAAATTGTATGTTTATTATAGTCAGTACTTATACTATATAATTGATTTAAATCAATTATATATACACTAGATTGATTAAAAACTAATCAATCTAGTGTATATTATAGTTTCTTTTCCTGCTTATTGATTAATAAATAGTCATTCCTACTATTTACTCTCTCTTTCTGTTGATTTAAATCAAGATAAATTTACTCCTATTTAACTACAATTCCAACTTATAATAATTAAAACAAGGACTTATACTATGAAACTATGGTTTATACTATTGCTTATGCTTACAGCAACCATCCAATCTTATGCGACACTAGAAAACACTACTTGTAAAAAATGTCATCCCACTATTTTTTCTGAGTATCAAAGCTCTATACACAGTAAATCTTCTATCTTTAAAGATACTGTACATAAAGCAGTATGGGATAAACACCCAGCAAAACCTAAAAACAACTATAAGTGTGCCAAGTGTCATACACCATCAGATCATGACCTCATCTCTGGTAAAAGTAAACTAGCAGACAATGAGATTCAACAAACTGAACCTATTTCATGTCAAGCTTGTCATACCATAGAGAGTATAGAAAAACATACCAAAGCAAATAAAAACAAATTTACAGACAAGAAAAAGTACTTCTTTTCAGCAGACAAAGTGAAAAAAGGTACAAAACTTGTCTTTAAAGAAGAGAGTCATTTTTTAGGCATGTTCAAAACAAAAGTTGGATCCCCATATCATGATATAGACTACGGTAATGAGAACTACTATAATGGTGATATGTGTATGGGATGTCACTCACACAAACAGAATGGTAAAGGTTTTGTCATCTGTGATCTTGGAGTAAAACAGGGAGAGTCTAAAGAGACTTGCGTAAGCTGTCATATGCCAAAAGTACAAGGGAGTATGGCAAACCAAGCTCAAACAGCTACCCATGCATTCCACGGTGTCTCTATTCATGATGCTACACCTAAAGAGCTATCGAAGTATATTAAACTCTCCGTAGAACAAAAAGAAGCTGGATTTGATGTAGCTATTAAAAATGAAGTAACACATACTCTCTTCCCTCAACCTCTACGTCTTAATCAACTAAGAGTTAGTATAGAGAGAGAGGGTAAAACCATAGCACTCAAAACAGAATCTTTTGCTAAAGTCATAGGAACCAATGGAAAACCTGCTATGCCGTGGCTAGCAGATGCAGTGATTAGTGATACGTCTATTAAGGCACACGAAACACGTAAAGTAGCCTATGATACACCTCTTCAAAAAG